>CAYJCT010000148.1:0-2618 GCA_964368745.1 uncultured Christensenella sp.
CCACTATGTTTTTATCAAGCGAAAGGGATGAATCTATCCTTTTATTTTCGTCTTTTTCGATGTCGCCATTAACAGAAATAGCGCCGTTTTGAAGCATCTCACGCGCCTCTCTTTTCGACGAACAAATCCTGCCCGCAACTAGCACATTTAGCAGCGTATCGGGCGCTGTTTGAAAATTTGGAACATCTTTTAATCCCTCTAAGATGTCAGTTATGTCCATATCTTTTATGTTTCCGCCAAACAAGTTTTCGCTGATTAGCACGGCTTTTTCGTATTCTTCACTGCCATGCAAATCGGTTACAACCTCTTTTGCCAATGCTTTTTGTGCAATTCTAAGATGAGGAGACTGCGTTTGCTCCTCTTCAATTTTTTCAATTTGCGAAACTGTTAAAAATGTTAATCTTTTTAAATATGCTATCACCATTTCATCTTCGGCGTTCAAAAAATATTGATAAAGTGCGTAAGGACTGGTTTTATTTTTGTCAAGCCAAACGCTATTTCCCTCGCTTTTGCCAAATTTGGTGCCGCGAGAATCAGTGATTAGTGGCATAGTGAAAGCAAAAACTTCCGATTGCATCAGTTTCCGCACCATTTCGATTCCGCAAGTTATGTTTCCCCATTGGTCGGAGCCTGCCACTTGCAATGTTACGCCTTTGTTTTTAAACAGATGAACATAGTCATAAGCCTGCAATAGCATATATGAAAATTCAGCATAAGAAAGACCGGTTGCCAATTGACGACTCACCAAATCCTTTGCCAACATATAACTAACATTTATAACTTTGCCGTAATCGCGCAGGAAATCCAGCAGCAGCATATCTTTTGTCCAGTCATAGTTGTTCACAACTTCGTAAGGAAAAAGCGACTGCAACTGGGTTTTTAGTTTTTCAAAATTTGCATCAACTTCAGTTTTTGAAGCAAGTTTTCGCTCGGTTGTGCCTCGCGGATCGCCCACAAGCGCGGTAGAACCTCCCACCAACATAATGGGAGTGTGACCGGCATTTGCCAGCCTTTTTGTTATTAAAAATGAAGAGTAGTGCCCTAAATGCAAACTATCTGCCGTGGGATCGGTGCCGATATAAAAAGTTAGTTTCTCATGGTTTAACTTATGCTCAAGGTCGGCGCTGCTAATATCTTGGATGAGCCCTCTCCACTGCAATTCTTCAAATAGTGTCATTATTTTTGTTGCTCCTAAAATTTTGTTAAATTTAGAATAGCACAACGAAGCAAAATTATCAAGAAAATACGCGTCAAACGATAACTTTACTTTTCATTATTTCGCGTTTTTTTAAGTGATTTCACTTTCAAAATACACCCTTTTAAATTAAAAGAGGAAAAAATAATTAAAATTAAGCAAAAATTACGCACGCGGTAAAAAAATAATTAAATTTCAATAGTTTTCATTCACGCACTCAAAAAAACATAGCATTTAAACAGCTTTCATTCACGCACTCAAAAAAAGAAACTGATAAAAATGAATCTATCAGTATCTCTATATTTTTATAAGTTTTTTATGTATCGAATTTATTGCTGACCAGTTGGACAATTTGACTGAACGGGTCTGATGGCTGGGAACAATGGCAAGTCAAAGAAATCTCCGCAAACATCTTGAGTGTATTCCTGACATGGCGGGATGGTTGCATAACCGTATGTTGGAACCAAAATATCTGCTTCCACCACTACTTTCAATATTACTGTGATGCATAAATCCACACTAAAAGTGTTGTTACCTATATATTCGCCGTCTGCGCAAATTGCAGAACCAAAGCCTTCAATTTGATATGGAACTATGGATGCTTGTGGAACATAAAGAATAACATCGTTGTTAAAAGTGATGCTTCCACACGCTCTTCCAGCATTGCCTTCTGCGTCAACATATTGAATAATAATAGGAATAACAACATCTGCTTTAACTCGCGCAAAGCAAGGTTTGTCGTCAAAACGGTCTACTTCCACATTTAAAAGTTGTGTGCCAACATCGCTTTGGCAACTAACAAAAGTTATTGGATATGTAGGGCTTGCCGGGCTAAAGTTTGTTACAGCGATTTGAACATCGTTTTCCTGAACTTGCTTTAAGCATGCATCAAACACTTTTTTCACTTGAATAACTGCTCTTTCACACAAGCCATTTAAAGGATTGTTTACAATGGGTCCGGGCAAATTGCCTTGACGGTTTCCTGAATAAAATGACATAATCTCGTACCTCCTACTTAATAAGCCTGTATACTCTAATCTATGCAAACGCTTAAAAAAAAGTGTGCGGATGAGGAGATAATATTAAAATAAAATTCAAGAGAAAGACAAAAATAATTGATAGCATTTTTTGTTGGTTAAAAAATATGGAACAAACAATAGTTTGCATTTTTTGTTGGTTGAAATGATGAAAAAAATAATGGTCAATTTTTTTGTGTTTGAAAATGTTAAAAAATTTTTGTCAGTTTTTTTGTTGTGTGCTGAAAATATTAAAAAACCATTGTCATTATTTTATTTGTTTGAAAATATTAAAAAAATTGTTAGTTTTTTTGTGTTTGAAAAAATGTAGTTGAAAAAAATATATCAGCAATTTTGCTGATATATTTTTTAATCATATCCAAATAGTATTGTGTTGGATTGTCTAC
>CAYJCT010000149.1:0-2569 GCA_964368745.1 uncultured Christensenella sp.
ATTAATAATATACTTACTTACTTACTTACTTACTTACTTACTTACTTACTTACTTACTTACTTCATTGGAGTTTTTTACTCCAGTACTTTATTTATTTATTTATCTATTTATCCATTTATGTAATATTTTGTTTATTTGTTTTTTGAGTAAAAAAAAGCCTGCAAATAATGCAGGGTACAAAAGTTGATATGCGGTTTAAGAGTTTTTGCATAACTTAAAAAAATTGTGTCGTTTTATTAAAGTTATAGTTTTGCAAGCATTGTTATGACAAAACAAAGTGCAATGCCTGCATGAATAAAGGTTGTTAAATCTGTTATCATGTAATTATGATATCACTTTTTATTTTTTTTGTAAAATGATTTAAGGTTTTTTTGACTGCACAGTAGTTAAATATTGTGCTATTTTAAGAGATTTTTTAATTAATATTGTTTATATTTTTTGTCCATATTCGTTAAAACATGGTTTTGATTGAGGTTGGTCTTCGTTGGAATGCGATGGAAGATCGTCCGAAAGCACACGGGTTTTGTTGCAGGATTGATAGTAGAGTTCCACTAAAATTACATCTTTTCCAATTTTACAAATGCGATTGTAGGGGATAAAAATATCGGTGTTGCTTTTGAAAATGTTCATCATGCTGTGGTCGTTGGGAACAACTATGCCCAGCACTCTGGCACATGTTGTGTCAATTACCATGTCAATCATGCGGCCCAGCCTTTTGCCGTCGTAGACATTGACAACCTCTTTTGCTCTTAATTCGCAAAAAGTAACTTCCATTTTACCCTTTTTATTTCTCTTTTTATTAAATATATGATATTTTTCTACAAAAAATTACAAATCGCATATCAGTTTACAATTGATTTGATGAAAGCAAGTCACGAGCAGGGTGATTTTTATCCAATTATAATTTCATTTGGAAGTTTTTTTATGCGTTGATGAATAACTTTTTTGTAATTTGAAGAATATCAATATCATGTTTTTTAAAATATATTTAGTTATAATGCAATGTTTTTAGAATATGTTAGAAGACATGTTCCAGTATTAAAAATATATTAAGCGATAGACAATTCACAAAGCGAAATTTAAGTGCGCAAATTTTCTAGTAATTTTGGACTTTGTAATTTTATTTAATTTAAGTACATGTTGTGTTTTTAAAATATGTAAGTGCTAATATTGTATTTTTAAAAATATATTGAGTAATGATGAGTTATTTTTGAAAATTTTTATAATAATTATGTAATATTATGCAAAATTGTGCAATATTATAAATTTTTATTTACTTTTTGATTTTTTTTGTTTATAATAAAGGAAGTTTTGATAAGCGGGCGGAAAGTCCATTTAATCAAAACTGACGCGTGTTTCGAACTCGGAAGCAGTGATGAAATTACTGACTCGCACGAATGTGTGAGATGAGTGAATAGCGAACTTCCGATAGTTTATAATACTTTATCGATATTATCGGAAGTTAGACGGAAGTGGCACGAAGTGACATTTTCGGATAACTAATGTTTATTCAAACAGTGCTGACGAATGAAATTAGTAAAAAACATTAGTTTTTAATAAATTTTAATGGTTATTAAAATTTAACAGCACATAATTTATAATAAAGGTGGCTAAGAAGTTTATGAAATGTCCTGCATGTTTACACCTTGATAGCAAGGTTTTAGATAGTAGAAGTTTGTCGGAGAGTAGTTCAATTAGAAGAAGACGAGAGTGTTTGAGTTGTGGAAAAAGGTTCACAACTTTTGAAACTGTTGAAAGTTCGCCCATTTTGGTGGTTAAAAATGATGGACGGCGTCAGATGTTTGACGGCGATAAAATCAAACGCGGTCTTATTCGCGCTTGCGAAAAGCGACCAGTGAGCATTGCCCAAATTGAAAACATTGTGATGGAAGTGGAAAAACAACTGCAAAATTCCTTAGAGCAAGAAGTGAAATCTACCACAATTGGAAAAATTGTTATGCAAAAATTGAAGGTTGTGGATGATGTAGCGTATGTTCGATTTGCCAGCGTTTATCGTAAATTTGCAGATATTACACATTTTATGGAGTTTATTAAAGAGTTTGAAGACAAAAATTCCATAGAAGAAGCGGCTTTAGTTGAAAGAGGGAAGGATGTAAAACCCTTGAACGAATCGGCAAAAAACATTGGCGGTGTTGATAAATTAGAAAAAATTGAAAAGGCAGAAAAATCAACAGATGCCTCCGCAAAATAATTTTAATGGCTGAAAAGTAGGATTTTATTAGTGCTTAGAGGCTGTGATTATATTTTAGCATGTGAATACGAATTTTTTTATTATTAATAGAGTTGGAAAACAAAGCAGATGTTTCTCTTTGTTTTTTTTCTTAACTTTAGTATAGTAGAAGACCAATTAAAAAACGAATTAAAAAACGAATTAAAAATGAATTAAAAATGAATTATTTATACATCAATTTTAAATTTAATATCAATTTTAGGTTAATTTATGTTAATTATATTACTTATTTTTCTTTACAATAATTAAAAAATTTAAAAATTCGATATAAGATTAAAAAATTAAAAAATTCGATATAAGATTAAAAAATTTAAAAA
>CAYJCT010000150.1:0-2537 GCA_964368745.1 uncultured Christensenella sp.
TAATTTTAATGACCTCTTTCAAAACACTACTTTTACAATTTAAAAAAAATTAGTCGATAATTTTATTGGCTAATTTTTTTTAATGCCATTATTTTTTTAGGAATATTTTTTAAAATGTGATTAACTATATGTAAGGAGTTCGTGATGAGTAAGTTAGTTCAAAAAAACAAGTCATATTTTTTACTGTTTTTATTAATTGGCGCAATTATTTTGTTTACCATTATGGCAATTTTATCTTCCACTAGTTCTAGGTTGGGTCAAAGTGGGGCGCAGTCCAACACCGTTCTGTTTGCGGTGGTGGCAGGTGTGCTTTTTATTTTCACCTTTTATTTGTATGTGATAATCTACAACAAGTTTATAAGATATAAAAATAAGTTGGAAGAGAGTTTGTCGCTCATTGATGTGCATTTGAAGTTGCGGTTCGATTTGGTGCCCAATTTGGTGGCGTGTGTTAAGGGTTACATGCAACACGAAAAACAAGTGTTGACAAAAATTGTGAGTTTGAGAAATGCTGCCATCAGTTCTAAAAATGAAGAATCGCGCATTGGTCTGGCTAACGATTTGGTGTCCGAGATGGGCAGGGTGCTTTTTTTGGCAGAGGATTATCCCGATTTGAAATCCAGCACATTATTTTCCAGTTTTATGAATGATTTGGAAGCGGTGGAGAATAAGATTGCGGCGTCGCGCAGGTTTTATAATTCTAATACAAACGCGTTTAACACTTTGGCACAGTCTTTTCCGTCTATCATAATTGCTCGCCAGTTTGGTTTTGAAAAACAAAAAATGTTTCAAATTGATGTGAACGAAAAACTGGCACCAAATGTGAATATTATTTGATAAAATAATTTTTTGAGGATGATTATGAGATCTAAAGAGGAATTTGTTGGTTATTATCAGAGATTGATAGAAGATGACGGCGAATTAAAAGGGCGTCAAGAAAAATTGCAGCAAACGCTAAATAAGCAAAACCCAAAGTTTAAGGCAATTAATTTGCTTGCACGCCTTTGCTTTATTGTGGCTGTTGTGATGTTGTTTTTTCATTATGTGTTAAAGATGATTGTGACGAAAGAGGGGGTGAATGTTGCGTTTTATTTGATACTGGCAAGTGTGGTGGTGATGCTGATTGCTCTTATTTCTAAACATGTTATGAAAGAGGGGCTAATTTATGATTTTGATCGGAAATATAAGCACCAACTTGTGAGATATTTGCTGGAAAATAGCAGTTATTCTTATATTAAAGATAGTTTCGTTGATCGCAGTGTTTTTATAAATAGCAAGTTCTTTGGCAGTTTTAACAAGTATTCGGGAGAGGATTTGGTAAGGCTGATTGTGCCTTTCAACGAAGGTAAAATGGAGGTGGAGTTTTCTGACCTTTTGGTGGAGGATGAAAGCACAAACAAGGACGGAAAAACTGACACTTCCACAGTTTTTAGGGGTGTGTTTGGTTGCTTTTATTTCGACAAAAAGTTTCCGTTTAGTTTGGCAGTGAATAGAGTGATGCAACATTCTCAAAAAGCGGTGGAGTTGGAAAGCATTGAATTTAACAAAATATTCCGCGTTTTTTCCAGCGATCAAATATTGGCGCGTTATGTGTTGACACCTAGCAGAATGGAGAAAATGCTAAATTTGAAGTGTAGCAGAGTGTTGGTTAGTTTGATTGAAAACAAAATTTATTTTGCCTTTCATGGTGAGCATCTTTTTAAAACCGTATTCAATAAAAAAACTTTTAAAATTAATGCAGACGATATTTATAACGATGCTGCTGCCCTTAATTTGATGTTAGAAGAGGTCAAGGAAATTGCTGCAAGTTTGTATAGGTAGAAAGATATATGCTTTTAAATTTGTGCGCCACTTAATAAGGGCGGATTACAATAAATAGGACGCTACAGTTGTATTTATAAAAATATTATAAGAGGCTTAAAAAAACTTTTTTCGAGTTTGATAAATAATGGTTAAAATCTATAATTGTGTCTATATTGTTTCTTGATTACTTGACATTGTTATTCGATTTTTTTTATACTATCTAATAGGAGTAAGTTATGAATTACGACAAGTTGATTGAGTCTGCGATTGCAGCCAAGAAAAACAGTTACAGTCCTTTTTCGCAGTACCGTGTGGGCGCTGCCTTGCTTACCAAAAGTGGCAAAGAATTTAGAGGAACCAACATCGAAAATTCTTCTTACGGGCTTACTGTTTGTGCGGAGCGGGTGGCAGTTTTTAAGGCAGTGAGCGAGGGGCATCTCGACATTGAGGCAATTGCAGTGGTGACTCGCGAGGATGATGGATATGCGTGTCCGTGTGGTGCGTGCAGGCAAGTGTTGGTGGAGTTTAATCCCAACATGGATGTTATTCAAATAAAGAACAAAAAGGACTATAAAATTCAAAAAGCACATGAGTTGTTGCCCGATTATTTTGTGTTGGGTAAAAAGGATGAGTAGGTTGAATATCTGCTAAATTTATAAAAAGTTGTACTAAATTAAAAAAGTAATGTACTATATTTTAAAAAAATTGTGGGTTACTAAAAAAATATGGTATTG
>CAYJCT010000151.1:0-2520 GCA_964368745.1 uncultured Christensenella sp.
CTTTTGCGTAAAGTGCGTCTTTTTGCCGCGATATTTCAGTTAGTCTAGCGTGACCCAAAAGCACGGTGTCGATAACCGTTTTGTCGTTAAACGCGTCTTGGTTTTGGTTCAGCACAGAAAGTCGTTCGTTTTTGCTGATTGCAACTTCGCCTTTATTGGGTTTTAGTTCACCCGACAATATTTTCAAAAAGGTGGATTTGCCAGCGCCGTTTGCGCCAATAACTCCGTAACAATTGCCTTTTGTGAATTTTAGGTTTACATCTTCGAAAAGTTTTCTGCTGCCAAATTGTAAAGAAATGTTAGTTGCTTGTATCATTTATCCCTCAATATGAATTATTTGCATATTTAAAGTATCACATAAAAAGTAAATTGTCAAACCATTAATCTTTTAATAAAATGAGGGAGGGTGGATGTTTTATGTATTTTTTATATGTTGTGGTGTGGTCAATTTGGCAAATTGTTTTTTAAAAACTGTTGTGAACAAATTTACTTATATTTTAATTGGAATTTCAATTATGTTTTAATCAGCACTTTTATCAATATTTTTTGCAGGAATGCCAACAGCAGTGTTTTTTTCAGGCACATCTTTTAACACCACAGCATTAGCCGCGATTTTGCAGTTGTTGCCCACAACAATGTTTCCGAGCAACTTTGCGCCCGCCCCAATCATCACGTTGTTGCCAATTGTGGGGTGTCGCTTTCCCACCTCATTTCCTCGTCCGCCCAGTGTCACGTTCTGATAAATTGTGCAGTCGTCGCCAATGGTGCAAGTTTCTCCCACCACCACACCCATACCGTGGTCAATGAGCAGCCGCTTGCCAATGCGTGCAGCAGGATGTATTTCAATACCCGTGAAAAAGCGCACCATTTGACTTATGAAACGTGCTACAAAATAGAATTTGATGGAATAAAAAAAGTGGCTCACGCGATGCCAAAACACAGCGTGCACGCCGGGGTATAGCAGAATAATTGTAAAAAAACCTCTTGCCGCAGGGTCACGTTTTTTTATGGATTTTATGTATGCAAACATTTGCTACCTACTTTTTGTTTCTCTTAATCAATCTATGTTTTTTATAGCGTTGTTGTTAATGATGTTATTTTTATTTTTAGATTTTTTTCAAACATATTAATATAATTGAAAAAATATTAAAATTGTGTTAACCTAATCGGGAAGTAATAAGAAATAGCTTGATGCATAATTTGTTAAAATATTGTGAGAGATAAAAAGCAAAATACCCTCAAACCAACAAAAAGGAAACAAAAAATTTATGAAATTTATTAAAACACCCGTTAAGGGAATGCGCGACATTTTGCCAGCAGACATGGAATTTAGGCAATATCTGATTTCAAAAATAAAAGCGACTTACGCATCCTTTGGCTATGCCGAAATTGAAACTCCGTGTGTGGAGCATATTGAAAATTTGTCGGGCAGACAAGGCGGCGACAACGAAAAGTTGATTTACAAAATTTTGAAACGCGGCGAAAAACTAAACACCAATGTGGAACAGGAAAATGACTTGGTGGACAGCGGACTGCGCTACGACCTGACCGTGCCACTTGCAAGATACTACGCGAATAACGTTACGCATCTGCTTAGCCCATTTAAAGCAATGCAGGTGGGGAATGTGTGGAGAGCGGAGCGCAACCAAAAGGGCAGGTTTAGGCAATTTGTGCAGTGTGACATTGACATTTTGGGCGACAAAACCATACTGGCAGAAATTGATTTGTTGGTGGCAATTTCACGTTTTTTTGCAACCATTGATTTTGAAAACTTTTTTATCAGAATTAACGACCGAAAAATTCTTAAAGGTATGGCAAAGAACGCGGGCTTTGCTGAGAGCGACTACGAGCGAATTTTTATTGCACTTGATAAGATGGACAAAATCGGATTAGAGGGAGTGAAAAGCGAGTTAATAGAAATGCAACTAGAAAAAAGCGCAGTTGAAAAATATTTGCAATTTTTTAACGGCGATAGTTTTTGTGTTGATGATATAATAAACAACGATGGTTTATCGCAGTTTATTGACAGCGAAACACTAGGCAACCTAAAACAAATTATTGAAACGGTGGCTAAAGTGACGAGTGCTCGCGTGCTGTTCGACCCCACGCTGGTGCGCGGAATGAACTATTACACGGGTACAATTTTTGAAGTGGGATTGGAGGGTTTGAGTTATTCTGTTGCAGGCGGCGGAAGATACGATGAGATGATAGAAAAATTTTCCAACCAAAAAACTTATGCTTGCGGCATATCAATTGGCTTTGAGCGGATTGTGGATTATTTAAAAGAAAAGGGTTTTAGCGTTCCAAAAACGGGAAACAAAATCGCTTATTTAATTGACGATGACACCAATCTATCCAAAGTTTTTGAAATGGTGAAATCGCAGCAGGCAGTGGGTAATTCAGTGACCGTTCAACGAAAGGCAAAGAACATAAAGTATCAGGTGGAGATGTTGGAGGAGCGGGGTTATAGCACCACAAAATTATAACACAAAACACAAAGTGAAAAAGGGCGCATCTTGC
>CAYJCT010000152.1:0-2514 GCA_964368745.1 uncultured Christensenella sp.
GCCTGAAGTGCGGTGATAGCAATCGTTATAACAATATCTTCCACGGTTGCGCCTCGGCTCACATCATTAATTGGCTTTCTCATGCCCTGAGAAATGGGTCCAAAAGCAAGGAAACCGCCAAAACGCTGAACCAGTTTATAGCCAATGTTTCCGCTTTGCAAATCAGGAAACACTAACACATTTGCGTCCCCCTTAAGCGGACTAGCCGGACATTTCAACTGAGCAACCTCTCTGTCAATTGCGGCGTCCAGTTGCAACTCCCCGTCAAACACAAAATCCACATCGTTAAGCGTTAGCAAATTCACCGCATCGCGCACTTTCGACACACTTTCTCCATCCGCACTACCCTTGGTGGAATATGAAAGCAACGCCACGCGCGGCTCTTCAATAAACGCCACTTTTTTTGCAGAAATCGCGCCCTGAACTGCAATTCCAAACAAATCTTCGCTAGTAGGATTAACATTCATTCCGCAATCGGTGAACACAAAAACTTCTTCACCCACTTTAGTATTTTTAAGCATCACAAAAAAACTGCTAACTTTTGTGTTCTTATTTTTACCTTTAATTATTTGCAACGCTGGCTTAAAAGTTTTTGCACTAGATGTTTCTGCTCCGCAAACACTGCCGTCAGCATACCCCATTTCCACAAGCATGGTGGAAAAATATGTGCAGTCTTGCAAAAGCACTCGCGCTTCGAGTTCAGTTAAACCTTTGCTCTTTCGTTTTTCTAAAAGCAACGGCACCATTTTTTCAATCAACTCACTGGTCAAAAAGTTTATAACGGTAATATTTTCATATTTTTCTAAATTATTCCCCTTAAACTTTTTTTCATCATCTGTTAAAAAAATTAATTTCGCCAACTTTTTTTCTGCAGCATAAATTCCCGCTCTCAGCACTCTTTCACTAAAATAGGCTTCAGGAAGCACAATAGTTTTGCCCACTTTTTTAGCATTTTCCATCCATTTCTTCTCTAATTCAGTTTTAAAAGTCATAAATTCCCTCAAGTGGCGTAAAATATTTTGAAATTTCATCCAATGTATTATATAATCCGTATAAATCTTACAATATTTTTTTGATTAAGTAAACAAAAACAGGTGAAATATGAAAATTTGTACAATAATTTGTGAATACAACCCCCTACACTGGGGACATCTTAAACACATTCAGGAAAGCAAACAAAAAAGTGGCGCCGACGCCATCATGTGTATTATGTCGGGAAACTTCGGTCAACGCGGCGAGCCTGCTGTTGTAAACAAATACATTCGGTCGCGCATGGCGATAGAGGCTGGAGCCGACATTGTGGTGCAACTGCCCACTGCTTATGCCTGCAGCAGCGCCGAAATTTTTGCCACCGCCGCTGTCAAAATTGCCCAATCATTTGAGAATGTTACGCATCTTTCTTTTGGCTGCGAAACCAAAGAACACGACCTTTTAAAAGAAATTGCAAAATATCTTGCAAAAGAACCTAAAGAATATAAAGAAAAACTAAAAATTTATCTTGCCGAGGGCAATTCCATTGCAGTAAGCCGAGAAAAAGCCATGATGGATTTAATCAAGGAAGACGCGGTGGAGTTTAGTCAGGTAACCGAAGCCATAAATATTTTGCACAAACCCAACAATATTTTGGCAATCGAATATTTAAAGGCGCTCTACAAAACTTCAAGCAACATCACTCCTGTGTTCACAGTGCGTGGAAACAGCGATTTTTTAAGCGAAGACATCAACGGAAAGGACACCAGCGCCACCGCAATTCGCATGGCACTCTACAAATCCGGCAAAGCCCGCAGCGTGAAAAAACTCATCCCTCCCTCTTCCTATTATTACTTGAAAAAAGAACTAACAACTGCAGGCCTGCCCGACATCAAACTTTTTAACGACCTTTGCCTGTATGTTATCAACACAAAAAGCAAAGAGGAAATCAAAAATGTTTTTGATGTTACGGAAGGCATTGAAAACGCATTTAAAAATAGCGCAAAAGTTTATAAGGATTTGCAAGAATTGCTGCTGGATGTAAAGTCGAAACGATATTCCTACACCCGCCTAAAACGCATCGTGCTACGCCTGCTATTGCATATAGACAAGGACACAATTGCTCAAATTTATAAAATCGACCGCTTGCCTTTCATAAAAGTGTTGGCGTTTAAATCGGAAAGAAAAGAATTGCTAAAAGACATCCACGCAAACACCAACCTAATTATCAGAAACAGCAATATCATCAAAAATCCAACCCCGCTCTACACCAAACTTGCCACAATTGAAGATAATGCAAACGCAGTTTTCAACCTGTTACTACGAAAAACCACCACCATTCCTGAATACTCGCCCGACCTTTACACCAAGACTATTATTCATTAAAAATTGTGGAATAGTTTTGGAAATTGCTCACTAAATTTAATACTATGCAATTAAAAAGATGACATTAATATAATTACATTATTAATTAAATATGCGCCTCTCGATTAAAGGTTATATTAATAAATTATCTGCGCGATAAAAGAAGATGTTATATATAAA
>CAYJCT010000153.1:0-2498 GCA_964368745.1 uncultured Christensenella sp.
ATTATTTATTGTTATTATTTATTAGTTATTGTTATTGTGATTGTTTTCAGTTTATGGTATATGCCTTTTTGCATTATAGTTTATAGTTGTAGTGTTTTTTAGTTAGTATACAAATTTGAAATGAATTATTATTTGCATATATTAAAGTGCAATTTATCTATTTATAGCATTTGTCTATAGTAATAAATATTTATTCATAGTAAATAAATAAATGTTAAATTTTTTGTTTGCCGTCGTTGATATACAAAATTCCTAAGCAATTTTCTCCACAGTGGCTGGAAATCGTGCCGCCCGCAATGGTTTTATAAATGTTTTTAAAGCCTTTTGCTTTTACAATGTCATATGCCACTTGTTTTAGTTCTTCTGCCATAACTGTGGTTGTAATAAAAACATGATCTAAGTTTGGAGTGTTAAATTTTTCTAAAATGCTTTCACAATATTTTTCTATCACGGTTTTTAAATTTCCTCTAAATTTTTTGCCAGCGTCCATTTTGCCATCTTCCACCAATATCTCAGGGTGAAGTTTAAGCAGGTTTGCGCCCAGTAATTGCAGGCTAGAGCAGCGTCCGCCTTTGTGCAAATAGTCTAGACGATCCAACACAAAACTAACTTGCAAATGCTTTTTCCTCTCTTCCACCAGTTTCACAATTTCTGCAAGCGGTTTGTTTTTGCTGCGTAGTTCATCTGCATAAATCACAAGCAGGGCAATCCCTGTTGACAGCGAGCGGGAATCAATTATGTGAACATTTTTAAAGGCGTGAGAAGCAGCAACTGCGTTGTTATATGCCAAACTCATCTCACTTGACAATGAGATATGAATGATTGCGTCATGCGTTTCTAAAATCTTTTTGAAGTGTTCATTAAACTGGTGTTCGTTTACTGCGCTGGTTTTCGGAAGCGTTTTAGTTTCTTTTACATAACTGAAAATTTCTTCCGTAGGGAACTGTCCGTCCAACAGAACTTTATCGCCTAAAAGAATGGTGAAAGGAACTATGTGAACATTGTGTTTTTTTATTAAATCTTCTGTTAAATCAACTGTGCTTTCTGTCGATATCGCAATTTTCATAATATTCTCCAAATCTATTTCTATATTAAAGATAATTTTAAATATTATTTATAAATATGGCAAGAGAAAATCAAGATTTTTTTATATATTTTTTTATATTGACAAAATAGACAATAAAAATCATATTCTACTACGAGTAGAGTTGTTTTATTTTAACTAAAATTGGTTGTAGATTTTCAAATAATGTGTTATATTTGTTTCATGGATGAATTGAAAACACAAATTGCTAAAAACTTAATATTTTATAGAAAAAGAGCGGGTCTGACGCAAAGTGAACTGGCTGAAAAATTAAACTATTCCGACAAATCCATCTCAAAATGGGAAAGGGGAGAGGGCGTTCCAGATATTTTTGTTATGAATGAAATTTCGCAGTTGTATCAGGTGTCCATTGATTTATTGGTCAACGAAGAGTGCGACGAGACTTTGCCTTTGAAAGGAAATGACTATTTTATTAAGAAATTGCTTGCTCATAAAAATGTTATGATTTGTTTGTTGTCGATTGCAATTGTGTGGTTGGTTGCCACTACAATTTATATTTTTCCTGCAATTATCACAGGTTTCACTCATAGATTTTGGTTGGTTTTTGTGTATGCGATTCCAATTACATTTTTGATATTGGGCGTGTTTTCTTATTTTTGGCGCAAGTATGTGCTTAGTACTGTTGCCATCTCTTTGTTTGCAACCACTGTTATTTTTTCGTTCATCATAACATTTTATTCAAAAAATATTTGGTTGCTGTTGCTGTTGATATTGCCTGTTCAATCGGTGATAATACTTCTTTATATCTTAAAAATAAACTCTAAAAAACTAAATAAAAATTTGTAAGACGGGTTTATATAGATTTATAAGTTAAGTTGTCACAGATTTGCAAGTTGAGTTGTCAAATGTTCGTAGGATGAGTTGTTTAGAATTTGTAAAGTAGGTTGATAAAAGTTTGTAGGGTGAGTTGATAAAAGTTTATAGGTAGATTGAAAAAAGTTTTTAGATGAATTGACAAAAGTTTGTATGTTGAATTGATAAAAGATTGATTTTGTGACATTTTTTTTAAAATATTAAAAATCTTATGAATTAAATTTCAAGTAGGAGCAGAACAAAAAGAAATAAAGTTCTATTCCATATCTTGTTGATATAAGAATAAAACTTTACACAACAAAATTAAAGTAAAAAAATACAGAAAAATTATTGACAAATATATTCCGATTTGATATTATAACTAGGCATTGAAAATTTGGGGGTATAGCTCAGTTGGCTAGAGCACCTGCCTTGCAAGCAGGGGGTCAACGGTTCAAATCCGTTTACCTCCACCATAAAAACTTCAAAGCAAAATCTGACAGATGAAAAAGTCAATAAAACATACCGTAGGAATGTAGCTCAGCTGGTTAGAGCACCACCCTGATAAGGGGAAACTAGCCAAAAAAGTGAGTTCTTTTGA
>CAYJCT010000154.1:0-2487 GCA_964368745.1 uncultured Christensenella sp.
TAATATATGTCGTAAAAGGTCGTTATGAAAAAAATTTTAAAAATCGGATTTATTATACTTACAATTGCATTGATTACACTTTTTGGTGTGACAATTTTTTTGTTTGTCAACATTTTTGATGAAGCGCGAAATATTGATTTGAATAGTGATTTATTACAAGCAAATATATTGGAAGTGAAAATTTTTGACAGTAATAACTCCCTGCAAAACTATGGAAACTATCGTGGCGAAGAAGTTGTTAAACTAAACGAAATAAATCCGGCTACTATTGACGCATTTTTATGCATTGAGGATAAAAATTTTTATGAACACAGCGGAATCAACTACAAACGCATCGTAAAAGCAATGTATAACAACATGAAAAGCGGACATTTTGCGGAAGGTGCAAGCACAATCAGCCAGCAACTAATTAAAAACACACATTTGACAAATGAAAAAACCTTCAGCAGAAAAATAAAAGAAATTGCTATCACAAAAAAATTGGAGAGTCAGTTTAGTAAAAATGAAATTTTGGAAATGTATTTCAACATCATATATTTTGGAAAAGGATGTTTTGGACTTCAAAATGCTAGCAAATATTACTTCGATAAACCCGCAAGTGAACTAAATTTGCCAGAGAGTGCAATGTTAGCGTCAATGATAAAAGCGCCTGCAACCTACTCTCCCATAAATCATCCTGAAAGGACAAAAAAAAGGCGAGATTTAGTGCTTTCAGTTATGAAAAATGATGGGAAAATTAGTCAGGAAGAATACATACGCGCAGCATCAACTCCGCTTGAAATAAATATAAAAGAAGAATTTGGCAATAACAAAAATGATGTATTTATCGACTCAGTTATAAATCAGGCTTGCAAAATTTTGCAGTTAAATGAAAAAGACTTGGTGCTAAATGGCTATAAAATTTATACATATCTCGACTGCGATTCACAAAAAGTTTTAAGTGAAAGCATAGAAACTGAAAAGTTTTATCACAAAAACAGTTTTGGAAATATTGCCGATAGTATGGCTGTAATTATTGATAACGACACAAATGGAATTGTTGCATACGGTGGAAAAAGTGATTATAATTTAATAAATTTAAAAAGACAACCGGGAAGTGCAATTAAGCCGATTTTGGTTTATGCACCTGCTCTTGAAAACAAAATGATCGCACCAGCCACACTTGTTTTAGACGAAAAAATAGATATTGCAGGTTATTCACCCAATAATGTGGGTAAAGAATTGAATGGATATATTAGTGTGAGAGACAGCATTTGCAAAAGTTTAAATATTCCCGCGGTTAAAATTTTGAATGAAGTGGGCATTGACAATGCAAAGAAATTTGCAAATAGCGCGGGAATTGAGTTTAGCGCAAATGACAACGGTTTGGCTCTTTCCCTTGGAGGATTCACAAACGGCATAACGATTGAGAGTTTGACCAATAGTTTCACCACATTTGCAAATTTAGGAAAGTTTAATAACCACTCTTTTATTAAAGAAATTAAGGACGCACATGGTGTAACAATATATTCTCACACTCAAGAAAAAACAAATATTATGGGCGAAGACTCCGCCTATTTAATGACCGACATGTTAATTGACGGAGTTAAAAAAGGGACAAGCAAAAACTTGAATACCCACAATTTTGAAGTAGCGGGAAAAACAGGAACAGTTGCAGTTAAAAACACTAATCTAAACACAGACGCCATTAGCATTGCATACACAAAAAATCATTCATTTGGCGTTTGGTTGGGAAATTATACCTACAAATCAGAATACAATTTGGAGGGAAAAAACAATGGTGGAACTTTCGCCACCCACCTGCTTAACGACATAATAACTAAACAGTACTATGCAAAAGAAGAGCCACGAAACTTTGAACGCCCCTCTTCAATTATTGATGTGAAACTGGATGCTCTTTCGATAAGCGAAAATCATAAATTAGTTATTGTTGATGAGAACTACCCTGAGAGATTTTCAAAATCAGAAACATTTTCTATGCACAATTTGCCACCAACTAACATTGGTTTGTTATATAACTATATTGTTGATGACATTGTTACACAAGTTATTGACAATAACACACATATTTCGCTAAATTTAAAAAAGTTTATAATTTATGAATTAATACGAAATACTGAAGGAAAAGAAGTTGTGTTGCAAAAATATTATGGTGTTGACGACAAAGTAGAGTTTGTTGACAAAAAACCCACCCCAAATATTAAGCATACATATTACCTTAAATATTCCCCACTTAACTTGAATAACTATAATATTTCAAATAAAGAAACAGTGATTATAAAGCAAAAAAATATCACTGATATTTTTGAAAATAAGCAGCAAAATATCATTAACAAACAAGAAAAAAACAGTTGGTATTTTTATTAAGTTTTTTTGTCTTGTCATCAAACTTAAGTTTCATCCACTTATTTTTGTTGTTTTTTTCTTTCTTTAATTGCTATTTTTTCTCTCTTTTTGTTATTGTTTCTCTATCTTATATTGTCATTC
>CAYJCT010000155.1:0-2481 GCA_964368745.1 uncultured Christensenella sp.
GTTTAATCTTAAAAAAGTTTTATATATTTTAATTTTGATTTTAATTTAACAAAATGGAAATTTTTATCCATTTTGATCAACTAAGTTTATAAATTTTGTCTCTATATCTCTTTCTTTTTGCTTTTGTTAGAATACTTGCTTGTGATGGACGCAGGCTTTTTCACCAGTGAGACAGATTCATAAAACTCGTTTAAACACTGCTCGCAAAAATTCAAACTGTTTTTAAAAATCGCGCCACTTTTTCCCACATAAAATCGTGCCAAATTTTTGCAGCCCGGCACATCACACTTTACTTTAAAAGTTATTTCTCTTAACTCCATTTCTTCTCCTTTAATCGCTGTTGCCTGCATCGTTTAACAATTTTAACAACTTTTCTTTTTCAATTTCCAACTCTTCGATTGATAAATGACTGTAGTCGTTCACATCCTTTAGCAACTGCAAACACATCTGAATTGCATTGATATCGGGCGCATAGGTTTTTTTGTTCACCTTTTTTTTCGATAACACCAGTTCATTTTCTACCACTATGTATTCTTCTGTTATATCGCTCTCGCAAAATCCCATTGCTTTTTTGAGTAGAGCGTCATTTAGTTTTGATTTAATATCAACATCCTTCAATCATCCCTCCCTTTATTTTTTTGTGCAGTTTTTATCGTTTTTGTGCGGTTGTTTGTTGTTTGTATTTAGTTTTTATTGTTTTTATGCAAGATTTTTGGTTAGATTTTTATCGTTTTATCAAAAATTTTTTTTGTGCAATTCGTTTTATCATTTGTTTACTTTTTATTGTTTTTGTGTAGTTGTTTATTGTTTTTATGCAAGATTTTTGGTTAGTTTTTTATCGTTTTATCAAAAACTTTTTTTTGTGTAATTCGTTTTATCATTTGTTTACTTTTTATTGTTTTTGTGTAGTTTTATCTTTTTTCTGCAAGGTATTTTGTGCATCTTTTCTTATTTTTCCTGTTTCCATCTATCTCAATGCTAAAACATCTTCTCTGTCTTTCCCTTTTATGATAAATGCAAAACCAACCACTACCAAATAACAGTGCCAAAATTAAAAGTATGGGCGATTGTTTTTTAGTTTTTTTATCAACCTCTCTTTGTCTTTTTCGATGATATTGGGTTTCTTTTCGCGTTTTGGCAGGTCGGGTCTGTGCATTAGATAATATCTCAGTTCGTCCAGCGCGTGGTCATCTTTTTTAACGGGACAATCGCTATTTGACCAAAAATAACTTTTGAACTCGCGAATTAAATTGATGCAATTTTTAAAAATAAACAGTCGCGCAACTCCGTCACTTCTTCGCAAATACTGCTTCACGCGCTGAATTCCTGAAAACAAGTCTTTATTCACTTTTGCGTTGACAAGTATGCCTTGCTCAAAAAAAAGTTCGCTCACCGATTTTAGCGATGAGAGTGTTTTTTGGTTTGCTGCACTGTCAATCAGCGCCTCTATCATACCCTTTCTAGTTTTCCAGCCTATTTTTTGGGAAATATCTTTAATTTTTAGCGAGTGATATTGCACATCGTGCTCCGCCTCATAATGCTCGGCAACCACATACACATTTCCGTCATAATCCACCGCATACCAGTGCGCGCTAAGCGGATTTTTCAGCCCCGGGTCGATACTTATTGTGTCTTGCCACTCAGATGGAATATCAAAAGGTTCAATCACATGCACTCGCTCGTCAAACTCAGAATACACCACTCCGCCAAACACATCAAACTGCCCGAATTGTCGAGAATTGAGTTCACTTTGCGACAAATTTTTAGAAAATTTTTCCACTTCGGTTGCAATCAAATATGGGTTGTCCTTCCATTGCATGTGAATGTGCCACACATCTTCATCGCCATTTTCATTAAGATAAATTGTGTGATAAACCCAAGTGAGTCCTTTAAGTGGTGTCATAGTTCCAAAAATATAGCCCGCTCGGTCCATCACGCGCATTTTGCTTTCAATATAAATATCTTTGGGCGGTTCCTCATCAAACCAAACAAAATCTAAACTGGTGCCCTGAAACTTTTCCCTGCCCTGATCACAACTTTTAAACCCGATTTTAGAAAGTCCGCCAAACACATTCTTTAAAATAATGGTGTCTATCACTCCATATTCTGCGCTGTCTTTTTTTCCGCTCGACATAACGATGTCGTAAATCCATTCGCGGTTTATGTAATATAGCACTTTGTTTTGCGCAACATCTCTTTGCACTTGCGTGGTCAACGAGACCACCCAGCCCACAGTGTTTTTTCGGTTTTCTTTATAGGGATGAATGCCGCGCGCCAACCACACTACTTCCACCGCCCCGCACTCGGTTTTGCCACTTCGATTCCCTCCAAAAACCCAGCGGTTTTTTTTGTTGCATTTATGAAACTCCATTTGTTTTGTATGCACTTTTTCGCCCGCATTGTAGTGCAACAACTTGTTGTTATGCTTTTTACAAATTATTTCTCTGTCTATTTTGTTGACTTTGAAAATCATATCTAAAT
>CAYJCT010000156.1:0-2475 GCA_964368745.1 uncultured Christensenella sp.
AAATTGTATTTAATTGAAGATAAAAATATTGAACTAAATAAATAATAACTTCATTAAAATTTGATTGATATCAGTTAAATTATATTGCAATTAAAATGCTTGTAGTTCATACCACAATCAAAAATAATTTAAGCGAAGATTAAAAATTAAATAACTAAAAATTTAAAATTATTATTTAAAGGCATTAAAATATAATTTCGCATTTCAAACACAATCTTCAAAATAATAAGTAGGAAAAAATAAATGAGATATACATATAAACCAACCGGCGTATGTGCGTCGAGAATCAACTTTGATGTAGAAAACAATATAGTAAAAAATGTTCAAATTTCGGGCGGCTGCGCAGGCAATTCTAAAGGGATTACCTCGCTTGTGGAAGGACTAACGGTTGACGATGTTATAACGCGTCTAAAAGGCATTCCCTGCAGAGGAGAAACCTCCTGCCCCGACCAACTGGCAAGGGCACTGGAAAGTTATAAACAAAACACTTTGTAACTTTTTAATTTTAAAAATATAATGGATTAATATAAACTTGGATTAAGCATTTGATATGAGTGTTAAGTAAGCAAAAATCATCTAAATAGACATTAAAGCAAATATGAGAACAAATATATAAATTTATTTGTAAATTAGTTTATAAATAAATACATAGTTAAATACATAGTTAAATATATAGATAAATACATAGTTAAATACATAGTTGAAACATAGAAATTTGTAAATGGACATGTGGTTATATATAAAATAGAACATAAATATATATAGATAGATATACAAATATATATTAAATAATTATAAAAAATAAATAAGAAAAAAACTATGCCACAAAATTTTTTGCAACATAGTTTTTTTGTTTTTTATAAACAACAATTTTTAATATTGATAATTTAATAAATCCTATTTTAAAAACAAATATTTAATAGCATGCTTTTATAATTTAATTCCACTATATTTTTAACTTAAGCCATTTCAGGAGCAGCAGCGCTGTCCAAGCATATCCCTTTAAAATCGATGTTTCTGAATGCATACGACATTCCAACGCTTTGAGTTTTCTCAATTAACTTGCTGTCATCAGCATAAAGGAAGGGACCTTCCTTTAGTATACTTCTGTCAAACAAATATCTAACTGAATCGTTGTTATTTGTTCCGCCGCGAAAAGTCATTATTTCAGTATAGTCGTCAAGATATTCAATGGCGTGGTCTTTAACATAACATTCATTAACCGCAATATTTTCAAACTTTTTCGGCAATGTCTCTTCAGCAAACGCCATATAATTTAACTCTCCCACGCTCGTGCCCATTTTGTTCAATTCTCTGTTGATAACAAAAGTGGAGCCTTGCAAACGGGCATTCACTTCAATAAAATAAATATCGCCGTCGGGAGTCAAAATAAAGTCTGCTCCTCCAACACCACGATAACCCAACTGCCCTAATTTTTGAGTTAAATTGCGAGATGCAGATGCAATTTTTTCTTTAACCTCTTTTGTGAATTTTTGTGGATAAATAAAATCGGCACCCACAGAACTGCCCGTGTTGGTATTAACATCAATAATTTGAGCAAGCGTTGGCAAAATCAACGAATTGTTGTCACCCACAATAAAGTGCACATTAATTGGGGTGTTTTCCTCAACATATTTGCTAATGGTATATTCACTATCGGCTTCCAAGTCAATTTCTTTTAGTTCTTGCGGCGAATTTACAAAAAATGTATTTTTTCCACCACCTCCAACAATACCTTGAACCACCAATTTTTTTGCATCCAATTCTTCGCAGCACTGCTTAAAATCAATGTTTTTTCCATTATAATTCACATAGGACAAACAAGGAACTTTATCTGACACATACTCTCTGAAATGTTTTTTGTTGCTAATAAACTTAACAATCTCGGGGTCATTAAGGCAAGCAAGTTCAGCGCCCAATTCATGCTCAGATTTCACAGCAATATCTAACAGTTCATCAGGTCTGGTATTAAAAACAAACTTAATATTCTTTTCTCTTTTCATCAAATCTTTCATTTTGAAAAATGCAAAATATTCGAAAATCTTTTTTTGATATTCCTCATCACCTCTGGTAGAAAGTAAACAATCTTCCATTGCCTCGTTGTTTGGTTTATTTGTTGAATTAACAGTGATTGAATGGTTGAAAAAATTATCTTCTCCAAATAAATATGACGGCGTGTATGCCACATAACAAACATTTTCCTTTTTTCCAAATTTTGATTTTTTCCCCATTTTTCATTCCACCTTTTTCCATTTTTTTCTAATTTTATATATATAATACACATAAGTTTATTTATATATTGAAACTCTAGATTAAGTCAATTTATCACACATAAGTGGCTTTGTCAATACCCAAATCGCAACTTCCTTACTATTTCTAATAGTTTTTTTGCACTTTAAATAAATAAACATGAAATAACAAAAATTTGACTTAAAAATACATGTTTTTTTTAAAAAAACAAAGAAAACTTTATAA
>CAYJCT010000157.1:0-2473 GCA_964368745.1 uncultured Christensenella sp.
TATTTGGAAATGATAAGTTACAGGACGCAAAATGCTGTTAGTTTGGCTGATTTTCCACAAATTGCAAAATTATTTGATGAAAGTGGAAATTTGCTAAGCGCGCAAGAAATTTTTAAAAATTACGAAACTGAAAAGTTGAGTTGCTTAAGCAAGTCAGAAAACAAAGATACGAAAGACACGCTAAAGCAAACCGAAAAAAGGTTTTCTTCTTATTTTTATTCCATCCTTTCTCAAATGGACAGCGATGATGTTAATGAGCAATTTTCATCTTTTTCATCTCAGGACAGACAAGAGTTTTTGAATGTTTCAACATTGGCATATTCGGAGAATGTGAAAAATTATGATGACGCAATAGATTATACGATATCCGTTTTAGGTGAAAACAGCAATTATGAAAAATATGTATTGAATGGCAAAAACAAAATTTTTGAAAAAAGCATTTCGCGTATCCAAAAACCTGTTTTTCAATTGGCTGAAGCGGTGGAAAAGATAGAAAGAAAGGAGTCAAATGCGACTGATTTTGATGTGGATTCAAAAGATGCTTATGACTATTCGCGTGAAAGCAATGAATGTGAGAGTGGGCGCGAAAAATAAAAAAACAAAAGTTTATGCACTTATTATAAACACTAGACATTTGGGATATAATTAGTAACAATCAAGAAATAGATTTATTTGATTGCGCATATTTTATTGACTAATGAACATTGTTTTGATAATATGTTAAGGTACATTTTATTTAAGAGGTAAATTTTGAAAAAGTTTTTATCAGCTTGTGTTTTAATTTTAATGTGTGGCGTCTTTTTGTTGGCAGGCTGCGGTGATAAGTCCTCGCTTACCATGCCCCAAACCGATGCTGTAGTTGTTGGCAACGGCGGTGTGGCTGTCGTTAAGGAAGATTATTTGTATTACATCAACGGCTATGTTGATTCTTCTAAATTCACTAGTTACAAAACCGACAATGTTTATGGGGAAGTTAAGCGCGGTGCAATATATCGCACAAAACTAGACTCTAGTGGAAATGTTATTAAAAATAGCGACGGATTTTTAACCGAAAGTTCGCTTGTGGTGTCTAAAGTTGTAGGATTTTCTGAGGGAAGTTTTTATATTTTAGGCGATTATATTTACTATATCACTCCTCACATGCAAGAGGATGCTGGTGGATTTTTGAAAAATAAAAGAGTGGATTTTTGCAGAATTAAACTGGACGGAACAAATAATCAAACACTTTCAACCTCTTCGGTTGATTTGATAGACAATTTTACTATCACCGATAATTCTGACACCACAGCACTTACTTGGAGTGTTTATAGATATAAAAGTGCCGACTATGTTGTGTATTTTGCAGACGGAAAACTGATTAGCATAAAAGCCCAAAAGAAACCCGAAGTTGTTACAATGGCGTCCGATGTTCTTAGCGTTGCGCTGCCAAAACAGGCGGCTGAGTATAGATATGGCAAAAATGATTTAACTGAAGGGCAGGCAAAATTTTTTATCACAAAAGCAAACAGCGAAATTTCAGGAAACACGATTGCTCGTGTGGAATTGGGGAAAAGCACGGTAAACGAAATCTCTCTGCCTAGCACAGACTACACCTATACGCTAACCGATCTTGTGGGAGATTATGTTTATTTTAAAAGAGTAAACTCTAAAATTTCAGGCGTTACCAACTATTTTAGAGCACGCATCGATAAAGAATTTGACGAAAAACAAATAACAAACATTACCTACGACGCAGTGTTGGCAAATGTGATTAACGAAAATTATGTGATTGCAATTTCAGGAAGTAATGTTTATAAAGTTATTACCGAAACAAAAGAAGAGAAATTACTGTATGCAGGCTCATCTATTACAACGCTTGGCGTTTACGGCGATTATTTTTATTTTGTGGAAAGTGGTCACATAAGCAGAATCAACATAACAGGCAACTTAACAGTTGATGTGTCGGAAAAAATGACCAGCGACGGCCAGTCGTATGCTGTGAAAAAATCCATGGTGGATATTAACGACATCAGACGCGTTTATGTTATGAAAAGTTACAGGTCAGAAGAGGGCATAGAACAATATTATCTAAGCGTGATTGACACTTTTGATAGCGTAAAAACCTCTCGTTTTGTGGGAGTTTTTGAAAACGATGACAAACCTGCTCGCCCTGAGGATGACCCCGAAACTGATGATGACGAAAGCACTCCTTGGGTTATTTAATTATTGAAAGTTATATGTTAGTTTATAAATAAATTAGCAAATTAAATCAAATTAAATCAAATCAATAACTAAAAACAAGAATGAGAATTAGTGTGAAGTAAGTGTGAAATGGGCGTGAAATAAGGTTGAGAAAAAATATGGAAAACTCAACTGGAATACCCGCGTGAAATAGATTTTGTTTTAATATTGTGGTCAACAAAAAAATAAACCAAATAAACAAAAAAATAAACCAAATAATCAAAAAAATAAACCAAATAATCAAAAAACCGCA
>CAYJCT010000158.1:0-2425 GCA_964368745.1 uncultured Christensenella sp.
TACCAACACTTTTGAAATATAATAAAAATACTTTTTGAGGTGATATTATGGATTTATTGGTGGTATATAAAAAAGATGACAATCACAACATCTTAGCCTATGATGCAGAAAGCAAAAAAATGGCAAATTATTTTCAACCCAACAAAAGTCTTGCTGAGTGCGTGGCTATGCTAAATATTGCAGACGAAATAGAAATTTTGCCCGCAACTTTTACTTTGAACCAACTAAAAACCGAGCAGGAAAAAGAAGCCTACGATTTAGTTCCCACCCCTCTTTCCCTTCCAACTGAACTAACAAACAACTTTATGCTAGCGTCAAAACTTTATCTTAGCCCTTTCGTTTCTAAAATCGAACCGGAAGCACTACTCATAATGGACTGCTTAACAGATGTCTACATAAGCAATATTCACCAACTAATTGCTCTCACTCCCCACACCTTTGGCGCCTGTTACTTAAGCCAATCCTACACCTATGTCGCCGAGCATCCCCACAATATAACCGATGCCACCCTGCACATTACCAATAATTCCATGCTGAAAAAAACATCCCCCATTGACATACCCATAAACCTCGACTATCCACTACTAAAAAGTATTACAAATCATGAGGTAAATAAATTCAACTTTGCACCAGAAGAATGCCACATCCAAACCATGGAAAATTTACTTCCTCAATTGATGCAAAACATAAAAAGTCAATACAATGACAACCAATTTTATGAAGCAACACTAAATGAGTTATTTTCCGACTCCACAAAACAGTTCTACATAAACTCACTTAGAGAAGACTATTCACGAGCAGAAAAAAACAACGACGCCTCCTTTGTTGACATTTTTTTAGATGACTACTACGATAAACGCAACCCGTTCCTGAATCCCAAAGACATAAACGATATAATTCAAAACTACACTTCTCCAAAAAATAATTATGAAGACCGTGAAGTAGACAACTACGACAAAGAGGATGACAATAATTCAAAACTTTTTGAAGAAGAATATGGAATGAGCCGAGAAGAAATGCGTGCAGATTATCAAAAATTTTTGGACGAAGTAACTGATCTAAATGAAACAAGTGACTTCGACTCACCAGATTTTAACGACACAACACCCGAACGCTAAAAGATGAAAGCACCCTATTTTAGTTGCAAAAAACAAAATGTTTATTAATTAATTGAATTAAATTTAAAAAACAAAGCAAAATGAGGAATTTATGAACGCAAATATTTTATATAAAAATAAACAAAACAAATTGGCTGCCATAACATATGACATAAAAAGAAAAAGATTTTCAAACGCGTTTCAACCTAGCATCACTTTGCAGCAAAGTTTGGAAGAATTAAAAAGAACAAATAGTGTTCAGATAATTCCTGCAGACTATCGAATAATTCAAAACACCTATGAAGAAAATAGTGATACACAAATAAAGATTCTTCCTGAACCCATTACCATAACAAAATCACTAATTAGAAATTTCCCTTCATTAACCACAATCTATCTGGATGAGAATGTAACAAGTTTGGAATACGGAGCACTGGCCGACTCACAGATTAGCGACATTTACATTAAAAATATCAATCAAGTGCTTTCGTTGCATCCTGGCGTTTTTGGCTTCAATAAACTTGAACAGGCCAACACCTACACTTCCACAATCCCCTACATAGTTTCCATGGCCGACATACATATATCTCCTAAAACATTGTTGCAAGAAAATTTTGACACTGACATTGCAATAAACTTGGATTACCTGCTTTTAAAAACACTGGCAAATCATACCCTAAATAAACACAACTATTCTCTAGAGGAAGTTCATGTAAAAACAATGGACAGCGCACTTCACTCTCTTATAAAAAATATAGACGAAAAATACAATCTAAACACTTTGCCCGCAGAGTTGGTTAAAAAAATGTTTAGTAAACAACCAAAAGAAATCTATCAAGAGGGTGTTTTTCAATCCTCTCCAAAATTTATAAGAAATGAAGACACCACATTCATAGATGTTTTAAATGACGACTTTTTTGGTAAAGACAATAAATACAAATCTTTCTCAAGTTTTTCTAACCATTCACCAGTAAAAGATTTAACTAAATATATTAAAAACAAACAACATGAAAGCGAAAAACAAAACAGTAATGCATCTGATATTTCTAATGATGAAATAATAGATTTAAATATTTTAGAAATCGACGACGGCAAGTTTAATGACATCATGTCGGAATTCGATAGCGATTTTGGCAATGTTGCTGACAATAACAACGATGGTCGTGACATTTAGTCCAATTTATAAAATTTATTCAAATTCATCAAAAAACAAAAAATAATATGAAAACAAAAAAACAAATCTTAACGCATTAAATTTATTAAAACTAATTTGCGCTAGATTTGTTTTTTTATATTTTTTTCACATGTTATTTTGAGTAACATGGCTT
>CAYJCT010000159.1:0-2423 GCA_964368745.1 uncultured Christensenella sp.
AGTTAATGTAATAAATATCATAGTAAATTAACAATTAATTATGCGCCTACTTTATTTACTAAAGCAAAAATTAACTGATTTTTATAAAACAATATTCACTAAATCATTCACACTTTCCAGCACTAGATCAGGAACAACTTCGCTTTTTTCCAAATGCTCTCTTTTGGTTTCGCCAGTCAGCACCAAAACAGATAAATAATTATTATTTTTTGCAAAAATCATGTCAGTGTATAGCCTATCGCCCACAAACGCCACATTGCTTGCACTCAGTCCAAATTTTTTAATTACAAAATCACTCAAAAGCCGCGTAGGTTTTCCGCCCACAACATCAGGCAACCTTCCCACGCTTGCCTCAATCAACTTAACAAAACTTCCAACATCAGGCGCAAACCCCTGTTTTGTTGGGCAATTAATATCTTTATGCGTGATGATATATCGCGCACCCGCCCGCAAAAAATTGCAACACTTAACTAAATCTTCATATTTCAATTTGTTGTGATAAGTAATCACAACAGTTTTCACATCTTCATCATTACTCTCAACTATACCCTTCTTTGCAAATTGTTGCTTAACTTCATCAGTAGCCAACAAAAAAACACCGCGGTGTAAATTATGTTCAAGTAAATAATCTATAATTATATCTTGCGAAGTTAAAACTTCGTCCCTTTCAACATCCAGCCCCATTTTTGAAAACTTTTCAAAATATTGCTCGTTGCTTAAAGATGAATTGTTTGTAATAAACAACAATCGCTTACCTTTTGCTCTTAAATGGGCAAGAGTTTCTCTCACGCCCTCAAACAATTCTCCGCCCAAATACAATGTGCCATCCAAATCAAATAAAAAAGTTGATATATTTTCCAAAACCCACCTCAAGTTGCATAATTATGCAAAACTAGTTCTAGTTTAAATGATATTCAAAGCATTAAAGCATGCGAAAAATTTGGGGAAGACTCACATAACCTAAAACATTCAAATCCTCAAAAACACCTAACAAAAAAGATATAGCAATTCCAATTATTGCCCCAATCAAACAGTTTTTTGCGTCTTCCTCTCTGCTTTCTCTCCAAACTAGAAACATAATAAATCCAATTATAGGAAAAAACAACCCCAGTAGCATCCATCCCGACGATGTCTTAGCGCGATTTGTGGATGCATTAGGGCAAGATAAATTGCCCTCTGACTCGTTTTGTGAATCATCGTAAGAACTTTTATTTTCAAAAGAGTTGGTGGAAACATCGTTTTCCTCATTATTTTTTTCACTCTCGCCTCTTGCGTCCAACTTTTCGTAAACATTTTTTTCATATCCAGTTACATCTTCTTGCAAAGAATAATTCTCAGTATCATAATTTATTTCTCTTAAATTATTTCCACACTCTCCACACAAAATTGCATTTCTCGACACATTCGCACCACAATATTTACACTTCATAGACCACACTCCTTATAGTTTCAATTTTTAAATCATTTGCTTTTTACTCGCACTAAGAAAAAATCAAAATATTTTTAAAACAACCACACATTATAAATTTGAATTTTAGTGTTTTAAACTTCACTAAACAAGCGTCACTACACTAAAACTTTTCCACGGAACAATGTCGGGCGGCAACACCTTAAACACCATAGTCTCCTTAGTTGTTGGGTGAATAAAAGACAATTTATACGCCCAAAGAGCCAAATTATGCCCTTTTGCCAACACATTTCCCCCATATCTCACATCCCCATAAACAGGATGACCAATGTGTTTTAACTGCACCCTTATTTGATGGCTCCTGCCTGTTTTTAACGACACATCAAGCAGCGCTACCTTTTCTCTTCTGGCAAGCACAACATAGTCTAGTTCCGCACGCTTTGCTCCACTTGTCAACTCAGGCACAACTGAAACCATATTGTTTTTTGCATTTTTTTTCAAAAAATTTATAAGCGTTTCGGAATTGTTTTTTGGCAATCCATTAACCACCGTCAAATAACTTTTTTCAAATACTCCCGACTTTATTTGATCCGACAATCTTGCTGCAGCTTTGCCTGTTTTAGCAAAAACCATAATGCCACCAGTGGGCCTATCAAGCCTGTGTACCAAACCCACATACGCGTTTCCCGGCTTGTCATATTTTTCTTGCAAATATTTTTCCACCAAAAAGACCATGCTCTCATCATTGCTCAAATCTTGCTGTGATGGCACATTTTGCGGCTTAATCACAACTATTATATGATTATCTTCATAAATAACATCTAGCATAAACAACTCCTACAAACAGTATATCAAAATAATCCCAAAACACAAATATATTAATGTAATGAAAACAAAAAGAGATAAAACTTTAATTTCATCTCCTTTTATTTCTATGTGTATTTTTATACATAAATTTGAATATTCATAACACACTTACTTTTATTTGTAATTATCTTAAACATAACTTTTAGTT
>CAYJCT010000160.1:0-2354 GCA_964368745.1 uncultured Christensenella sp.
ATTTTTATTTGAGTTATAGTAGGTGTTTATGAAAAAATTTTTGGATGACGAGAGCGAATTTAGTGTTTTGGGTATGACCTTTAAAACCAAGTACACGCTTTTTGTGGTAGCAATTTTTTGCGGTGTCATTTTATTGCTTGCGGGGCTTGATTTATTGAGCGAGACCATAAACATCAGTTGGTACGGTTTGCTAATCGGGGTTGGATTTTTGCTGGCAGTGGTGTTTGCATCCAAACTCGCCAAGTATCGCGATTTAGATAAAGATATGCCTTACGATTTGATTTGGTGGGTGTTTCCTTTTTCCATTGTGGGCGCGCGTGCCTATTTTGTTATTTTTGAAGGAGTACCTCTTTTTTGGGATGCTTTCAAGGTTTGGGAAGGTGGGCTTGCCATCTATGGTGGCATCATCGGCGGAGTTATCGGCGGCGTTATTTTTTGTTTAATCAAAAAACAAAGCATTATGAAAAGCGCCGACCTAGTGGCTCCCGTGCTTATTTTAGGTCAGGCGATTGGCAGGTGGGGTAACTTTATTAACCAAGAAGTTTACGGATTCGAAATTGTCGACAAAGCGTGGCAATGGTTCCCTTTTGGTGTTTTTATTGAAAGCACTGGCACATGGCATTTAGCAACATTTTTTTATGAAAGTATGTTGAATTTAATTGGATTTTTCGTGCTTATTTATTTACTTCGAAAAGTTAGGCTAACGGGAATTGTGGCTTTTTCGTATTTGTTTTTTTACGGTATTGTGAGATATTTTTTGGAAGGGTTGAGAATGAGCAAATATATTTTGTACATACCGTCCACCAACTTTCCTGTGTCGCAGGCGGTTAGCATTTTTATGGTGATAGCGGGTGTTATCGGCATTGCAGTGATTCTACTAAGAAATATGCCAAGCAGGAGTGAGCATGAAAAGGTTGACAAAACTTAATGTTATAAACAATGTTTTGCTGTTTGTGCTAGTGGCGGCTGTGTCGTTGCATTTCCTTGATCCCTTCGTACCTTTGCTGTTTAAAGACTTATTGATTTCAGCAGTTGTGATTGCAATTTGTGTGTCGCTGATTGCCAAAAGCATCATCTACAAAAGCGACAACTCGCTTTGGTTTGCGCTGTTTCTTTTAGGATATCTAGCAATTTATTTACTAACTCTAAAAGAAGTGTTTGCAATTTCCGAATTTTGGCCACTATTTTTCGTGGTGCCTGCGTTTGCCAGTTTGTTTGTCTCAGTGTTGTTTAAGGAAAGGTTGTTGTTTCATTTGGGGTCATTTTTGTTGTTACTTTCGTTCGTTATGTTTTTACTCAGTTTTGCTGTTATAAAGTTATGGGTTTTTATTATTTTTGTTATAATAATAAGTGTTGTGGAATTTTTTGTTTTTAAATTTGTTTTGGTAAAAGGAAGAGAAAATGGCTAATTTTGATATTGATAAAAGAGGTTATGTTACAACTCAGGTGGACAGTTTTATTGACAAACTTACGCTGCGTTATGAGGAAAAGTTGAGCGAGCAAAAGGACAGAGTTTTTGCTTTGAAAAACGAAGTGACGCTGCTTAACGACAGGCTGGAAAACTATCAGAACAAAGACAAGCAAATTTCAAAAGCGCTTATCATGGCGGTGGAAAAAGCGGAGCAAATTGAAAACAACGCCAAGAGAATTTATGATTTGGAAGTTAGGCGCATAAGAATATTATATCAAAACTGGAAAGAAATTCTAGACATGCTCGACAACCATTTTCCCAACATTCTAACCAATGGAAAATTGCATTTTTTGCTGACGGAGTTTGAGGAAAATGTGTCGTCTGTTATTAGGCAAAACGAAAAAATTGAAAATACGGGAATTAAACAAGAGGTTAAGAAAAATAGCGACAACTATATTAAAAACCTGCTAAATCGCATGGATTATGTTATTAACGACAAGTCCTACATAAAAAAGCCGTCCAAGACTGTGGAAGAGTTGGAAAAAGACTTTGATGCCAAACAGAAAAGGGAAGAGGCGCGTCGAAAGAATGCAATTAAGCAATTGCCTGATTTTTCTGAAAAGTTGGTGGAAGAAACTTCGCCCACGGCAGATAATTTTTTGAAAGACTTAAGTATTGACCTTGAAAACACCGTTTATTCCAAAAACATTGCTCCGCGTCCAAAGAAGTTGATTGAGCCAAACGAGTCGGGTTTTGACTTTGAAGAGATACTAACTCCTAAAGAAGAGTTGGATGAAATTATGAAAATTTTTGATTTTTACAACAATGAAGATGAGTGAGATTTTGCCCTGACTTAATATAATCAGATGTGATTAATATAATAAAAAAGATAGCACCAAAATTTTAGTTTAGTGTTGCGTTATTCCTTTAAACTAAATATGGG
>CAYJCT010000161.1:0-2300 GCA_964368745.1 uncultured Christensenella sp.
AAATAAAACAATAAAGCAAAGCAACAAAATTTTTAAGGAGAGAAAAAAAGTATTGACAGAATGGTTGATTAACATTGTAGGCGTGGTGTTTATCGGCGTGCTGATAGAAGTTATTGCTCCTAGCGGAAAACTTAATAAATTTATCAAAAGCATTTTTGGAGTGTTTGTGATTTTTGTTATTGCTCAGCCCATGCTGCTACTTTTGTCTGGCTCGAAAGAAATTAATTTAGACTATGATTTAGACAACAATTTAAGCGAAGATTACATTAGCAACTTCAATTTTTCGCGCCTTTCTACCTATCAGATGCTAATTGAAAATAAACTCGAAAAAGAGGGAATAAAGGGTGTTCGCGTCACAATTTCGGGAAATATTTACAATAGCGAATTATCCATTGACAAAGTGATGTGCGACATCTCAAAATTAGTTCTATCTGAAGATAAAAAACATATAGATAAGTATGACAATATTACTAATGTTATTTTGGAAGTGATTAATGTGGACAAGGGGATGATAGAGTTTTATGAGTGACAAATTCGACGAAATAAAATATGCAAATGTCACGGCAGTAAAAAGCAGCAATCAAACGGTTTTGAACGAAAAAAAGGAAGATATCGACAAAAAGACGGAAGGCTCTTCGTTGTCAAAATTTGCAGCCGCAATTAAAAATGGTTTGAAAAACAAAAATTTACTCAACTTTAAAACCGTTAAAATTGCATCGTTAATACTTGTTTTTTTGATTGTGCTCTTTCTACTGTTTAGTAACACCGCGTCCTCCACCTTAAACGGAACAAAAAACACTTCTGCCAACAATAATTTGTCGAGCAGTTACTACACCACAAGTTTAGAATACGCCAGCATCATTGAGGACAAGTTAAGTGAAATTTTGAGCGGAATTAGTGGCGCGGGAGAAGTTTCGGTGATGGTCACAGTGGGTTCGAGTTACGAACTTGTTATTGCAAACAAAACGGACGAAAAAACAAACTCCTCAAGCAATGGCAACAACAATTCGAGTTACACCACAACCGTTAGCAACCCCATTATTCTAAACGACAATACCCCTCTTGTAGTTTCTGAAATCCTTCCAACCATAAAGGGAGTGGTGGTGGTTTCGACGGGAGCAAGAGACGCTTTGGTTAAATACAATTTAATCCAAGCCGTTAAAGCATTGCTCGACATTCCAAGTAGTAATATTCAAATATTTTCAAGCAAATAAAGGAGATTTATTATGAGTAAAAGAAAAAAAATTGTTATCATTGCATCGTTTTGTTTGTTGCTGCTACTTACCGGCACGCTAAATGTTTTGCTAAATAATTATGTGTCGGCGAATGCAGACAAAGATTTGAGTGACACTGTTAATGCAGGCAACTTTTATTCCAACTACAGAGAACGACTAGACACGCTTCGTCAAGACGAACTTCTTGGTCTAAACGCAATTATCAACGACGCCACAACCAGCGCAGACGCAAAAGCAGTTGCTGAAAAATCGCGTCAAGAAATTTTGTCAAACAGCACGCTAGAGCAAACTATTGCCACATTGATTGTGGGGAAGGGCTTTGAAAATGTGCTAGTTATTGCATCGGGAAACATGATAACTGTTATGGTAAAAGCAGAGGTGCTAACAGACGAAGAGGTTGCACAAATTGTCGATGTTGTGCAAGTTCAAACAGGATTTGACATAGAGAATATTGAAATTCATCCTATTATATAATTGCATAAAAAAAACATTTGTGTTATAATTGCGTTAGATTAATTATAAGGAATGTTTTATGAGCAACAAAGAAAAAACTATTAAAGTGAAGGGCGAAGTCAACTTCGAGAAGAACATTGTTTTGTCTGTTATTAACTTGGCAACAAAAGAAATCGCAGGCGTGAGTTCGCTTGTTATTAACTATGGCTCCTTCTTTTCACGAGTTTTTAATAAAAACCTCTTTGAAGGCGTAAAACTTACTTATGCTGCTGGCGTGCCATCGGTGGATGTTTACATCAATGTGTTTTATGGTTTCAATGTTTCAGAAATTGCATATAGGGTGCAGGAAAATATTAAAAACAGCATAGCCTCGATGATTGACATGAATATTGACAGAATTAATGTGCATGTGCTGGGAGTGGACTTTTCTCACGAAGAAGATTTTTAGCAAAAAAACATTTAACCCTAAAAAGATAACTTTGGGGTTAAATTTTTTTGTTTTATTTTTAAGTTGATTTTTGTTTAAGACTTGTTCGTTTTAGTTTTGAAAACTAATTTAAAACTAAAATTTGGCTTAACTAATTTGATTAATTTATACATTTGGTTTATTAT
>CAYJCT010000162.1:0-2295 GCA_964368745.1 uncultured Christensenella sp.
AATGTGGATTTTTTTATTTACATTCTAAAACACAATAGTATTTAAAGTTAATTATTAATATATTATATATAATAAAATAACTTTTTTTTCTTAAAAAAAACAATATTTATTTATCATGTAGCACAAAAATAAAAGAAAACACAGTGTATTTGTCATATGACACAAAAAAAAACACGGTTTGTTAATTTTTGGTGTTTTATAAATTTTTATTTATATTCTTTATTTAAACAGTTTCTTAAAAATCCTTAACTTTCAAAAATTTTCTATATAATTCCTAAACAATTCCTAAAAACCTAAGTATTAAGACAATATTCTTTTGTTATTAGCATCCAAAACCGCTTCCACCAGCACCACCATTTGTGCGGGATTGTCTTTCACCAACTTTTCAAAATCAGACGGGGTGGGAATTTCACAATCGTTGGTGTGGGCACATTCTAAATAAACTGCCAAAAATTGACCGCCTCTTTTGTGCGCTTCCTCAACTGTGTCGCCTTCCACATAAATGTTAGCATCCTCAATCACAAGGACATAGGTTTCACCATCTTCATCGTAATAAATAACCGCTGGATACACATAATTCTTCATACTATCCCCACTAGTCCAAATTTACAGATACCTAATTTTAGCATAAAAAAAAGTATAAGTAAAATACTTATACCACTTTTTTATTCAATAGCACACGATTTATGCCAAATTATTCTCTTATCATCATCGATGAATCCATGCCTATTTTTTCTATTTCAATGTCAGTTTCAAGTGTGTTGGAATCCAAGTCAAAATAAAGTCCGCTAACTCCTGAAGTCACATTGTCGAACAGGTCAGCAATTTCGCCTTTGTTACTATCTTTAATAGTTGTTAGGTATTCCATTGCTCCAGCAAAATCTTCCTTGCTGATGTCTGTTCGGGCGCAGTTTTCTGCCCACGACAAACTGCCGCTAAGCATTTCACGAAGTTGAGTTTTGTTTTCCCCCAACATTTCTGCAGGTTCAACTTTTTCAACAGGCACTCCCATCTCGGAAAGTGTGTTCATCATAGACGCCACCGTCATAAAACTTTTTGGCACATTGGTTGGCAACACAACCGCTTTGTTTTGCGGGGTCACCGCTGTCATGAAACCTTCTTCTTTGTCGATTTCGTCAATTTTTCCGCCGGTTACAAAAAATAATGATAGTTGTCTGAAATACAAGTCCGCGTTTGAGCCTTTGTTGGTCAATCTTGTAGAATAATCTGTCTTCATAAATGTCTCCTTAAAAGTAATAATTTCCCATCTCTACATCCATAAATTAATTGACTTCAACTTCTTACAAACTGCATTTGCATGCAATCTAATGGAAGTTATTCTAAATTATAACACACAGATTAAATTTTGTAAATAGCCAATTTAAAAAACTTTTTGTATGTTGTTTTTATTTTGGCAAATTTGTAAAAATTTTTAAAAAATCAATTGTGTTTAATCTACGCCTTCACTATGACACATTTTTTAAAAAATGTCAATTATAAAATTTATTGTTATCTTTTAGAAATGTAATACATTAGTTGGTTTTTATTTTTTTTGTTCCTTTTTGCACTTTTTGCAAACCCCAATAAGTTCAATGCTGTGGCTGGTTATTTCATAGCCCGTGTCTTTCATGATGGTCGACAACATTTCTTTTAAGGGGCAATGCGCCACCTGAACTTCTTCTTTGCACACGCTGCATGTCAAAATGTGTTTGTGGTCGCTTTTGTTTAGTTGGAAATATGCAATGCCATCCGACCTTACCTGCTTAATCAAAAAATTGTGGTCCGTCAACACATTTAAAATGCGATAAACGGTGGATAAATTAACATCTATGCTCTTTAGCATTTCGTTATAAATCTCTTCTGCCGACAGCGGAGTGGGCGACTCTTGCAAAATTTTAAGAACAATTTGCCTGCCCTTGGTTTTTTTAAGATGTGTGGACTCAAATAAACCTAACATATTCCTACCTAATTCTACATTAAGCAGTTTATCACAATAAAAAAACCTTGTCAATTTATTTAATTTAACTTGACATAGTGACTGTACCTTGTTAAGATTAGATATCTAATTGCAAATGATTTGCATTTGCGAAAAATTATACAAAAAAATATTCTAAAACAATCTTAAAACAACTATCTTAAACAACAATCTTAAAACAACTATCTTAAACAACAATCTTAAACAACAATCTTAAACAACAATCTTAAACAACTATACAATATAACAATAATAAAAAAACTATACAAAAAACAATATAAAAAAACTATACGAAAAATAATAATATAAAAAAACTATAC
>CAYJCT010000163.1:0-2291 GCA_964368745.1 uncultured Christensenella sp.
TTTAATAACTTTGTCCACAATTCCATACGCTTTTGCTTCCACTGCGTCCAAAAAGTAGTCTCTGTCTACATCTTGTTCAATCTTTTCAAGTGGCTGTCCCGTCATTTCGCTTAAAATTTTGTTCAACTTTTGCTTGGTTTTTTCAATATGCTTGGCGGTTATCATAATATCAGTTGCCTGACCTTTCACGCCGCCTAATGGTTGATGAATCATAACCTCACTGTTTGGCAAACAAAACCTTTTGCCTTTGGTGCCGCTGGCAAGCAACACAGCCGCCATGGACGCTGCAATTCCCACACAAATGGTGGAAACTTCACATTTTAAATAAGTGACAGTGTCAAAAATCGCCATACCTGCAGTAACTGAACCGCCAGGGCTATTGATGTAGAGACTAATGTCTTTGTTGGGATTTTTCGCTTCCAAAAAAATCAACTGCGCCACCACAGTGTTAGCCGTGGCATCGGTAATTTCGCCCGTGATAAACACAATTCTGTCTTCAAGTAACCTGCTATAGATATCATAACTGCGCTCGCCTGTGCTAGTTTGGTCAACAACCATAGGTATTAACATACACTTTTCTCCCCTATTTTAAATTTTATAGATTTTTATTTTTTATTAGTTCGATTTTATAGATTTTATTTTTTTAATAGTTTAATTTTTTTCATTATTTATATTTCATTGATTTAATGGCTTTTTGAAGTAACTTTTTCTTATAAGTTGTTGTAAGTTTTTTTATTTTTGTCTTATTAGTTACTAAATGTTATTTTTATATAAACAATTATTGATATATTTTTTGATCTTGATTATTATTTTAATTTTGACTTTTATTTCTACTCAATTTATATCAAAACCCACATACCTATTATTACAAATATTAAAACATTTAATCAATTTGTTTAATTATTTGTTGTTTTCGATTAAAAATGTCAATAATTTTTTGGTTAAGATTTCGTTTGTCATATTGATAATGCGGTTTTCGTTCAACGACGACTTATATTCTTCCACTGTTTTGTCAACCAATTTTGCATGAGTTTCCAGTTTGTCGTTCAAATCTTGTTCTGTAACCGTGATTTTTTCTGTTTCCAATATTTTTTGCAGCGTTAGTTTCACCACCACATTGTGTTTTGCCTCATTGCGTCTTTTGTTTTTCAAGTCAGCCACAGTTGTATTCAAATATTTTGCGTATCCTTCTAAGTTTAAACCTTGGTACATCAATCTGTATTCCAAATCTTTAAACATAGCATCCAATTCTTCGTCAATCATAACGGACGGCACATCAACTTTTGTGTTGGCAACAACTGCGTCAACAACCTTGTTTTCCAATTCTCTTTGAGTTGCGTCATCTGCTTTTCTTTGCAATTGCTTTTTCAAATTTTCTTTGTATGCGTCAACAGTTTCAAATTCTGTGGTATCTGAAACAAACTTGTCATCAATTTCTGGCAACTGTTTTTCTTTTACTGCGTTGATTTTAACCTTAAACACAGCCTCTTTGCCTGCCAAACTTGCCTCGTGATATTGGTCGGGAAAGTTTACGATAACATTTTTCTCGTCGTTCACTTTTTGACCCAACAACTGCTCTTCAAAAGTGTCGATAAAACTTTTAGAGCCGATTTCAAGGTCAAAATTTTCAGCTTTTCCGCCCTCGAAAAGTACGCCGTCAATTGAACCTTCAAAATTTATATTAGCGATGTCGCCATTTTTCACTGCGCTGTCAACTTCCACCAATCGAGAGTGTTTTTGCTGTTCTTCGCTAATTGCAGTTTCCACTTCTTTTTCTGCAACCACTTTAGGCTCAACTGTGATTTTTAACCCTTTATATGCACCCAATTCAATTTCGGGCATAACTGAAACAGCAGCCAGCAAAACCACACCGTTTTCGTCCATACTCTTTACATCAACAGTAGGTGTATCAATGGGTTCAATGGATGGTTGTTCGCTCAAAATTGTTTGATAACTGTTGTGAAAACTCTCGTTTAATGCGTCTTCAAAAAACACGCTTTCGCCATACATTTTCTCGATAACTCTGCGTGGTGCCTTGCCTTTTCTAAAGCCCTCAACTGCATATTTGCCTTTGTTTCTGTTATAAGACTGTGCAACTGCCTCTTCCCATTCTTCGTGTGTTAGCACAATTTCCATTTCTACTTGCTTGTTTTCTAGAACTTTTGTTGAATATTTCATTTATGTATCTCCTGATTCTTTTGTTTAGTTTTATTTATTGTTTAATTTTTTTTTACTTTAATTATGTTAATTTATTTTGATTTCAATTTAATTGATATCAATTGATTTAATAT
>CAYJCT010000164.1:0-2275 GCA_964368745.1 uncultured Christensenella sp.
TTGTTTTAGTTTTTCATTTGAGGTTTATTACTATTTTTTCTTTTTTGCATTTAATTTGGTTGTGTACAATGATTTTTTTTGTTTTGAAAAAATCAAATAAGTAAATTTAATTTTAATGTAAATATTGTTTTTTAGTTGTATGTTTTCTTTTTATTGGGCAGATTATTATTTTTTGTATTTTCTTTTATTTCTTCGTTTATTTCCAGTTTATCTTTTTCAATTACTCCATCGGTTACAAAAAACTTTGTGTGTGCAATATCAAAGTCGAAATCGGTGCAGGTGATTATTGTTTGGATTTTTGAAACATATTTTAATAGTTTTGTTTGTCGGTCTCCGTCCAGTTCGCTAAGTACATCGTCGAGCAACAGCACGGGATATTCGTGTGCAAACTGGTTAAAAACCTCCAGTTCTGCCAGTTTTAGCGATAGTGCGCAGGTGCGTTGTTGGCCTTGAGATCCAAAGTTTCTAACATCTATTTCGTTTAGTGTAATTTTTATGTCGTCTCTATGAGGACCCACTGTGGTAAAGCCCAGCGACATGTCTTTGTCGAGGCTGTTTGTGTAGTTTTCGGTTAATAGTTTTTCAATTTCATCTATTGTTTTTGCGGTTATGCCCACATATGATAGGTCAAGGTTTTCTTTTTTATTGGTCAGATAGTTTTGAATAGTGGAGGCGTATTTTTTTATGTTCTCCACAAAATTTATGCGTTCAATTATCAACTGAGCGCCCACTTTTGCAAGTTGGTCGTTCCAGATGCTGATGGTATCGAGCAGCACTTCTTTTTTAGTAGTGGTTTTTAGTAGTTTGTTTCGTTGTTGCAGAATGTTGTTGTATTTGGTTAGGTTATAAAAATATTTTTTGTTGAATTGCGAAAGGCTAATGTCCATAAAGCGGCGGCGTTCCACTGGGCTTTCTTTAACCAGTTTTAGTTCGTCGGGAGAAAAATAAACGGCGTTGAATTCGCCCATAAGTTCGCCCATTCTTTTGATTATGAAGCCGTTGATTTTGATGGCTTTGTTCTGGTTTTTAAACAGGTAAAATTCTATATTGGTTTTGCCTTTTTCTTTTAAAATCTGTAGTGTGATTTTAGAAAACGAACTTTCCCACGCTATCAAATCTTTGTCTTTATTGCCTCTGGAACTTTTGCCGATGGCGCATAAAAATATGCTTTCTAGCAAATTGGTTTTTCCTTGTGCATTTTTGCCGATAAGCACATTTAGTTTTTCGTCAAACTTCACTTTTTGTGGTTTTAAGTTTCTAAAATTGTTTAGTTCCAGTGTTGAGATTTTCATATTTTTATTATATCAAATTTTATTGGAATTTGAAACTGTTTAAATTTAAATTAGTGATTAATAAGTGCAATTTAAAAAAAATTTGTCAATAATTATAGTTAAAAGAATTGCAAATATTTGTTTATATTTTTAAAAATTCGTGCAAACTTTTAAAAAAGCCCGATATATAGGAATATTTTATGAATAAAATTTAAAAAAAGTATTGACAAAAAATGAGTTTATAAATATAATAAAATTAATAAGAGATTATGAACTTGGGGGAGGAAAATATGGCAGGAATTAAGGATTATTTAAAAGAAAAAAAGCAAAAAAAGGCAGAAGCAAAACTGCGTGAGCGTGATGAGTATTTGCAGGAAAAAGGAGTGTTGTTGCAAGGTAAGGAAGTGGATACTTTGTTGCTGACATTAAACAAATTTTCTGAGTCGCAAAAGGGTAGAAAATCCAGCACAAACAGCATAGATAAAATTATCTCAGGTTCTAATCTCGACAGTGTTTCTCAAGCAAAAATTCATCGTGCGTTTGATGTTGCTTGCACTGCAAAAGTGCCGTCCGTTTTTATTGAAACTGTTAATCCCGTTGATCGTGGGATTGATTATAAGTCAGTAGGTGTGCATTACGATTTTTATTATATGCAAGATCCAATTATGGATCCGTTTCTGATGGCGCAGGTGGGGCCGCCACAAGTTATTGTGGAAGATGCGGATAGTCACGAGGTGGAAGTTGTGAGGTTGGCGCAAATGGAGCGCGAAAGTTCAGAGGCTGTTACGGGAAATCAAGATGTGTTAGATATTGATTCCGTCTTCAGAGAACTCTAACCAGACAAGTCTGGACTGTGTATCACAAGGTGAGAACCTTGAGTCTCGTGTCAATCAGATTATTATAAGTTATAATTTTGCTATGCAGTCTTTGCCAAACTTAGTTTGGATCGTGTGTCAAGCGAGTTGTTGAGGGTTAATCAATTTGTCGTGCAGTCTTTGCCAAAC
>CAYJCT010000165.1:0-2254 GCA_964368745.1 uncultured Christensenella sp.
GTTATTTAGTTATTATAATTTTTTATATCACATAATTTTGATTTAATTAATGATTTATTATAAATAAAAAGTGAATAACAAAAATATTTTAGTAAATCAATGCTAGATGTTGAAAATACTTTTAGTCAATCAAAACTCGATATTGCAAATGTTTTTTGTCAATAAAAGCAAATTTAACAACTAGTGTAGATTTAATTTTCGCTATTATTTGCGTCTGTTTCATCCAAAAACATCTTTAGATATTCTTGTTTTTTAGTGCTTAATGTTCTATTAAAATGTTTGTATGCGTGCGGCAATGCCACTCTACCTCGTGGCGTGCGCGCTATAAATCCCAGTTGAATAAGATAAGGTTCATAAACATCTTCAATGGTGTTTGCGTCCTCACCGGTAGCAGCGGAAAGAGTGTCGAGTCCTGCTGGGCCTCCGTGAAATTTATCAATTAGCGTTAAAATATAGTTTCGGTCGTTATAATCCAGCCCTAAATCGTCCACTTCCAGTCGCAGCAGTGCTTGTTTTGCGGTGTCAAACGAGATTTCTTTTTCATTTTTTACTTCAGCAAAATCGCGCACGCGTTTTAAAAACCGATTGGCAATTCGAGGCGTTCCACGGCTTCTTTTAGCCAGTTCTGCACTTGCTGATTGAGAAATTTTACAGTTTAAAATATTTGCGGAACGGTTAATTATTTGCGAAAGTTCCTGTTCGTTATATGTTTCCAGTCGGCAAATCACGCCAAAACGGTCGCGCAGCGGTCCCGACAGCATGCCCGCTTTTGTGGTGGCGCCAATCAGTGTGAAAGGTTGCAATTTTAGACGCATAGTGCGAGCGCTCGGCCCTTTTCCTATGATAAAATCCAGCGCATAATCCTCCAGCGCAGGATACAAAATCTCTTCGATGTTATGCGACAATCTATGGATTTCGTCGATGAACAGCACATCATTTTTGTTTAAGTTGGTCAGTATGCTGGCAAGGTCAGCCACTTTTTCGATGGCTGGTCCGCTGGTTATTTTAATGCTACTACCCATTTCGTTTGCAATAATATGAGCGAGTGTGGTTTTGCCCAATCCCGGCGGGCCATAAAGCAACACATGGTCCAGCGATTCCTTTCGCATTTTGCTGGCGTTGATATACACAAAAAGGTTGTCTTTGATTTTGGTTTGCCCCACATATTCATCCATTGTGGTTGGACGCAAACTGTTTTCAATGTCAACTTCTTCTAGGTTAATTGTGCTAGTAATTAGTCTTTCGTCTTCCATCATAAAAATTACCCATTCTTTTTTATTTTGATTTATTATTGTTTTTTCTGTTTTTTTAATTTATAAAAAAATATTGCGAAATTTTTTTTGATTTATTTATCAATATTTATTACATTATCAAGATTTAATTTGCTTTTATACTATTAGTTAATTTTTGTCTTTATTGTGTGTTATTGATAAGTTAATAAAAGTATACAACTTGTTAAATATCAATTTCTTTTTCTATTTATCAGTTTTTTTATCCCATGTTTTTTAGCGCTTTAGCAATTATTTCCTCAATGGTATCGTTTGCGTTTGCCACCAAGTTCACAAGTTTTAACGCGTCGAATTTGGAAAGCCCCATGTCCGCAAGCAACAACACCGCGTCGTCGTGAATAGAATTAATTGCGCTTGATTGCGATGCGATTGACAACTCATAAGCGTCGCTATACAAATTTCCCAGCGATGATTTTAGTTCCAGCACAATGCGTTCGGCAGTTTTTTTGCCAATACCCTTAATTTTTGAAATCATAGACACATCTTCAATCAAAATTGCGCTGATTAAATCGTTATAATTTATTCCCGACAAAATTGTGATGGCGGTTTTGGCGCCCACCCCACTCACAGTAATCAAACTTAGGAAAAGTTCTTTTTCCTGTTTATTAATAAACCCAAAAAGCATCTGCGCGTCTTCCCTGACATGCATATAGGTAAACACAGTGGCAACTTGTTTTAGCGGCGGTAATTTGTCGATTGTGTTGTTGGAAACAAAAATTTCATAGCCTATGCCATTGTTTGAAAGCACTATTTGATTGTTGTTTTTTTCTTCTATTGTACCAGTTATAAATGCATACATAATTCACCTTAGAAAAATATTTTGTTGTGATTTTTTTTAATATTTGAAAATTTTTTAATTGTTTTTTATCATTATAAAATGATTTTAAAAACTACAATATAAAATAATTTTGAAACTACAATGATTTTTTTAATAAGTAATAGAAATTTTAATTAATAATAGATAT
>CAYJCT010000166.1:0-2251 GCA_964368745.1 uncultured Christensenella sp.
CCCTATCTCTATTCTTTTTCCACAAGATTGGTTTTTAGTTTTAGTTCATTTCCAAAACAAGCCACTCCCAGCAGTTTGTTGTTGTGAAAAACAAAGGTATTTTTTGTGATTTCATGCTCAAAAATCTTTACTCTTCCATTAATAATATCAGAAAATTGTTGGTTATCAATGTAAATTTTATCAAATGCAGAAAAAACTTCGTGTATTGGAATGATTTTTTTTTCTAATTCACTTATGTCCATATTTAAAATGTCATCTAATTCAGTGCTGTTTTCTTCGTTAAAAACTCCGCTTTCCACCCTGATTAGTTCGGTCATGTGAGCATAAGTGTTAAGTTCCAGTCCTAAATCGTTTGCAAGAGAGCGGATGTAAGTTCCACTCGAGCATACTATTTTAAATGTAAAAACATTTTTTTCCAGTTGCTTTTGCAGCACAAACTCAAAAACTTCAACATTATTTGGAGACAGTTTCACTTCAATATTTTTTCTGGCAAGTTCATAGGCGCGCACTCCATCTATATTTTTTGCACTGAATATGGGCGGAATTTGTGAAATATTACCCGTAAACTTTTCTAGTTTTTTTTCAATTTTTGCTTTTGTTACTTCAGTTTTCGAAGTTGCAAGCACACGCCCTGTGCTGTCGAACGAGTCAGTTTGTGTGCCAAATGAAAAAGTGGCAATGTATGTTTTATTTTTAGTTAAAAAATAGTCAAACATCTTGGTGGCTTTATTGATTGCAATGGGCAAAACACCCTGAGCAAGTGGATCGAGTGTGCCCATGTGCCCAATTTTTTTGATATTTATTTTTTTTCTAAGCAAATAAACAACTTTTGCACTTGTCATGCCTTTGGGTTTAAATACATTTAAAAAACCTTGCACTGCTAATTTTTCCTTTAATGATTCGTATATTTTATTTGTTAATATTTTTATAATTACTTTATTTATTGAAAATAATTCTTTAAACATGCCTGTTTTTCATTAAAACAAAAAAAGGCTAAAAATTAATTCAGCACTTTTCGTGACGCTCTTATCAATTTGTTGATAACTGTGTTGCAACTGCCAAAAATGTTGCAGCCTGCAGCATTGGTGTGACCGCCTCCGCCAAATTCTTTAGCAATCACCGACACATCCGCAGAGCCTTTTCCTCGTATGCTGCAAGTGTAGAGATTGGGTTTGATTTCACTAACCAAAATGCCGATTTCTACCTTTTCTATGTTGATGCAAGTGTCCACAATCCCGTAACTGTCGGTGGTGTTGATGTTGCATTCCTTATAGTCATTGGCACGCAAATAAATTATTGCAATACGATTTTCGCAATAAAATTTTAGGTTTGCAAGTGCAATTTGTTGTAGTCTAATCTGGCCAAAAGAGCGTCTTTTAAACAAAAAATAGTTAATTTTTGCAAAATCGATGTTGTGTTTCATCAAATAGCCGGTTATGATATGCGATGAAGGCGTTGTGTTGTTGTGCATATAACAACCAGTGTCAGACGAAATTGCTCCATACAGTGCAGAAGCAATGTCTTTATCGAACTCAACACCTAATTTTCTATAGATATTATATAAAATTTCGCCCGTGCTGCTTGCTTGCATAACAAAATTGACAGCAGCAAAATTGTCGTTTGTGATGTGGTGGTCAATACTTAGAGTATTTTCATACGACCTAAATTTTTCGGCATATTTTCCTAGCCTGCCAATATCGGCACAGTCCACCGCGATTGCTGTGTCGTATTCCAGCAACTGTGGTTTGTTGACTTTGTTTACATATTTAATAAAGTTATAGTTGCTAGAAATTTCGCTATCACAATAGACATCGGCGTTTTTCCCCAATTTTTCCAGCACCATTTTAAGTGAACAAGCAGAACCTAAAGCATCGGCATCAGGTCTGATGTGACAAAAAATCGCAACATTTGTGCTGTTTTCAATAACAGAAATAACTTCTTTACTTATCCTCATCTTGTGTAACCTTTCTTTCGTTAGAAATTTTTTCGATAATACTGTCGATATTTTTGCCGTATTCATAAGTTTTATCTAAAACAAAGGTCAAAAATGGAGTTTTTCTAAGTTGCACTTTGCTAGCAAGCATCTTTCGAATAAATCCCGCAGAGTGTTTGATTTGGTTAAACACATCCTCCTCTGTTTGATTGGTAGAAAGAATGCTTACAAACACTTTGCAGTTGTCAAGATCGGCAGATGTGTCCACTTTTGTTACACTAATTATGCCTGTGATTTGCGGATTTTTCAACTCATAAG
>CAYJCT010000167.1:0-2228 GCA_964368745.1 uncultured Christensenella sp.
CAATGTATCGATTATTTTGTTTTAGTATAATATTTTTTTGGTATTAATATAATGATTATTTTGTTTCATATTAAGATTTTTTTATTTTAATATAACGATTTTTTGGGTTTGTTACCCATAATAATTATATTCGCCTAAGTTTAGCGCCCTCATAACTTGTTGCTCGCGCATGCGCATAACAATCCTGTCCTCATCATGTATGTGGTCATAACCAAACAAATGAAGTAAGCCGTGCACCGCCAAAAAAACTACTTCTTTTTCTAAATCATGCTTGTATTTATGTGCCTGCTTTTTTGCAATCGGCAAACAAATGTAGATATCTCCCAGCACAAGTGCGTTGGTTGCTGGATTTATGTCGTTTGCATGCTTGCTCAAATTTAATTCATTTTCGATTAACTTAGGATGTTCCAAATCCAGTAAAAACGGAAAGGACAACACATCGGTTGCTTCGTTTATGTCGCGGAATTGTTTGTTTATTTTTTTAATTTCACGCTCTTTTAAAAATGCCAAATTCACTTCCAAGGTTGGCGCAATTGCACCATCTGTCAGCACATCTGCCGCCACGGTTAGCGCTTTTTCAATCGCTGCACCAAACTTTGATTTTTTCACTTCTTCGTTAAAATTAAATATCATTACTTTCTCCCATGTCGCCACCTATTCTAATTTTGCACTTTAAATAGGCGTTGACCAAATATATTTTTCCCACTTTTGTAACCGAAAATTCTTCGCTCTTAACACTCAAATGCTGTGGCACTTTTGCAAACGCCTTTTCAAACGCATCAGCAATAACATCATCTCTAACAAGTTCAAAATTACGCTCAATCTCCACTTCCACCAGTTCATAAATCACGCTCTTTTTTATCACAATCGGCAAAAATAAATTTTTAAACGCACTAACAACACTTACTTCTTCCTCATAATGCTCAAATTTGTTGGGCGAATTGGTCTCAAACACAATCTTGTTTGCAAAACTATAACTTGTGTTTACAATTTTGTTGCCACTTCTTACACGCAGCGTTTCTTTTTCTTTAAACTCAACGCTGTGTGAAAACCATGTACTTGCCACAATATTGGCAGTGGGCTTGCAGTCGGTTTTTATGCCAGATTCATCCACAAAGTAGGGCTCAACTAACACCTCACCCGCTTTCACAATGTCTCCTGCAACAAACTTGGACCACCCAGCAAACACAGAAATTTCTTCAATCATCATGTTGTAATTTGCAACAATTGGCACAAATTCCACTTCTAGTTTTGGCAACTTTTCTTTTATGTTTACAATAATTGTGGTGCCGTTTTTCACAACGCTCACAATGCTGATTTCATCCAGTTCTCTTTTCAAAAACTGCTCTAACTCAGCGTTGTCAAAGTTGTTTATGGCGTTGATTTTTATTCCAAAATCTTTTAGTGCGGAAATTACTTGTTGATGAGATAGTTGCTCCACTCCTAAAATTTTGTAGTTAAATGTAAACATATTAACAAAAAAAAGCAGAATAGCCGACAACACCAATCCCGCCACAACGCCTGCGCGCGTGCGCACAAAATGTTGCAGTTTTTTGGTGCCAAACCTATTTATTACAACTATATTGTAACACATCCGATTCTTTATAGAAAGTAACTTTAAATAGTTTTTTGCCGACACAAAAAATCTCAAAACCTCATCATCCACAATTTTCAACTCAAAAATTTGTATGTTGTGTTTAATCAAAAAATTAAAAAAAGCCACTCTGTTGTTGCTGTTCACTTGAACTTCGTAGCCCGAAAATAAAAATTTTTTCATTTGACATATTCCTTAGAAAAAAAAATTTTATTAATTTTGCCAAAAACAATCAATTCTCCCCGACTCAATTGCTTAATTTCAATTTGCGCGCCCTCAATGTTTAGGATGTTTCCTTTAATTTTTACTGCAATATAATCATCAGTGATGGTCAATATTTTGACATAGTTGCTAAGAGAAAGCACCCTCTCTCCCACAAACACTAACTTAAAAGAATTGGTCACTTCATGAATTGGCAAATCGGTAATTTTCACAATTTCATCTACAAAACTAAACATGCCTCACCTCTTAATCATCTATATGAAAAACAATCATTTGTTAGAATAATTACTAATAAAAGTTTGCGTTAAAGAAAGCAAAAAAAATATATGGAATGTTCCATATAAAAAGTAAGTTTAGGAATTTATGAGTTATTTGATAAATCCTTTGATAACAAAAAAATGATATTTCTAAG
>CAYJCT010000168.1:0-2224 GCA_964368745.1 uncultured Christensenella sp.
TTTCTATACTAATATAAAACAACTTACATTTACTGTATGGTGGAAAACTTTAAATTAAATATTAAAACAATAATTCTCCACTTTTAATATTTTACCACGCCAATTTTCAAACTTGCACTTGCACTTGCACTTAAAACTATTATATACAAAAAATACAAAAACTCAAACTAAATATTTAAAGCATTGTTTTCAGTTGCCGCTTTTGCTCTTAGCACCTTATTGTTGCGTTTTCTGATGTCATAATACATCTCGTCTTCGTTAATAGGTTTAGGAATGCGATAAGTGTCCTCAGCGCGTCTCATAAGATAAACACCTTTTGCCTTATAACTTGGCGTAAACACTGACCTTAGCGGACTTTGTTGCAAAATGGAAACAATGCACTCACCCGACAACGGCTTTAATGCTGCCAACTCCGCGGGGTAAATAAGCGGTCTTGTGTCAAGGTTTATGGAAGTGGTTGTGCTTGCCTGCTCATCCTTTCGGCCTTTGCTGGCAGTAACACTCTCTGTTTCCACACTAATATTTCCGCAGCGTTTGCTAAACTCTTCCAGCGTGCCTTGGTCGTTGGACGCAAGAAACACATGAATGTTGCAGTTGTCTTTAATAGTTGCGCTCACTTCCTGCCCATACTTTATGGTCAACTGCGCGTAAGACTGCAGCACCAATGTGAAAAATATTCTACGCGACCGCGCCACTGTTATAATAGTGTCAAAATTTTCAATTTTTGGCATGTTACCAAACTCATCCAGCATAAAGTAAACAGCTCTAGGAAGAGAACCTCCCTTTTTATTTGCGGAATCTACCAAAATTTTATAAAGTTGTGAAACAAACATGGTGGCAATAGGGTGCCTTGTGGTCTTTTCATCAGGGATTTTTATGAACAACGCTGTGGGTCTGTCGGTAAAAGTGGACAATTCCATTTCATTAATACTCGTAGCATAACAAATTCCTGCGTCACTAAAAATACCCATTCTGTCCGACACAATACCCATATAACTCTTTGCGGTTTTTTCGGCATTTGTAACAACTTGGTTGGCAAGTTGCGTTGCCAAACTAAGGCTGCTTCTGCCTTGGAAATATTCGGTCAAACTTCTAATTGGGTTGTATGCATCGTTGTCTTTCAAATTCAAAATTCGGCTTAAATTAAAGAAATTAAACTTGTCTCTGGTCATTTCAAGTTCATTGTTTTCGCTATCTTCTAGCATTGCAAGCATGGTTCCTAGCACCAAATCCTTAGCACCCCTTTCCCAAATGGGATCCTGCGTGCTTTGAATGGGGCAAAGTGTGGTTGCAATGTCACGCAAATCCTCAAACGCCTCATTTTTAAGTTGTTGTTTAACACCATTTAAGTGAACTTTAAGCGTGTCTCTATCAGCAAAAGCGTGCTTGTCGAACTCATACCATTCGTTATAAAAAATGTCGCTAGTAAACTTTAGTTTGTAATTTCTTGGGTCTTCGTTTGTGTGAACAATCACCTCGTCGTTGAGGTTCTCTGCTCTCTTATTTAAATCGTACGCACGCGACATTGGATTCCAGCAAGTGCTTTGAAAAGGTTCTTTTAAATCAAAAACCAATATTTTATAACCACGCTCTCTGAATTTTTCGCTGTGATTATCATAAAGTTCGCCCTTAGGGTCAGTTATAACAATACCAGGACGCGCTTTGCTTTCCGTTAAAATCTGCAATGTGGGGTCCACAAACTGCGTGGTTTTACCACTTCCTGTAGTACCAATTACCAATGTGTGAATGCTGTTATACATATTCACATGCATAGTGCGCCCGATAAGCTCTGCTCTAATTGGAATGCCAATATTTTCCGACTTGCTCAACTGATCGAAAGTGTGATATTTAAACTGCGAGTCTTTTTTCAGCGTCTCAATACTCAACCAGTGAGTGTCGTAGAACTTGGAAATTTTACCCTTTGCCTTAACTTTTGCACCTCCGCCAGAGCCACCCAAAAGTTCGTCTTTATCGCCCATATTAAGCAAAATAAACAACAATGTTGCACAACAGCCCAGCACAAATATAGTGTAGAAAGTGGGGTCAGAAAAAGTGTCGATGCGAATAACAAACTCTTTGTATGTTAAATAACTTGCGGCAAAAAATGCTGCAACAAAAATCCCCGCACATAAAATAAAAAACTTTAATAGCAAATAAAAAAACTTGCTAATTAAACTACTTTCTTCTCTGATTTTTTCTCCCATTTTCCCTACCTTTTATACTT
>CAYJCT010000169.1:0-2223 GCA_964368745.1 uncultured Christensenella sp.
AACTTACATTATCTGTAAAATTCAGCACCAAAAATATTCTCGCAAATAATTAAAACTTTTAAAAAATTGCTGAAAACTATTGACAAAGGGGAATATTGTTACTATAATAGGCAATAGAAAAGTTATAAGTAGAAGTTCACTTCTCACCGGACGGAGAGTTTCATCCAGTCATGGTTTCATAAAAAAAAGTTTTTTTATGTTTTGAGAGGTGAGTGTTATGCTCACTTTTTATTTTGGTTTGGAGGTAAGTGATTATTAAAAATTTAATGATTAACGAACAAATTACTGTTAGTCCTGTTAGGCTAATTGGAGCAGACGGAACGCCGCATGGTGTTGTTGAACTTAAAGATGCCAAAGTAATTGCAGAAAAAGATGAGTTGGATTTGGTGCTGATTAACCCCAATGGTCAACCGCCTGTGTGCAAGGTTATGGACTATGGAAAATATTGTTTTGACGCGGCTAAAAGAGAAAAAGAAGCTAAGAAAAAGCAAAAAGTTTCCACAATTAAAGGTATGCAGTTAAGTTTGAACATTCAAGAAAACGATATGTCGTTCAAAGCAAAAAATGTTAGAAAGTTTTTGCTGGAGGGTGACAAAGTTAAAGTTACGCTTAAGATGTTCGGTCGCCAACTTGCTAACCCTCAAAGAGGTTTTCCAATCATGGATAAATTCTTTGAAATGCTTAGCGATGTTGCCACAATTTCAAGCAAAGCCGAATTGAACGGAAGACAAATTGTTATGATATTATCACCAATAAATGCCAAAAAATAAAACTTTTTATATAATTTACAAGGAGAATTATTATGCCAAAACAAAAAACACATAGCGGGGCAAAGAAAAGATTCACGCTAAAAAAATCTGGCGTTATTAAAAGAAACAAACAAAATCGCCGCCATATTTTAACAAAAAAATCACAAGACAGAAAAAGAGGTCTACGAAAAGCGACTTATGTTTCTAAAGCCGACGAGAAAACAATTAAAGGTTTGCTTCAAAGCTAAAAAGGGGGAGAATTATGAGAATTAAAAGAGCAGTAAGTGCAGTTAAGAAAAGAAGAAAAGTTCTTCGCAGTGCCAAAGGATATTGGGGCTCAAGAAGCAAACTATACAGAGTTGCAAAACAAGCAGTTATGAAATCGGGTCAATACGCTTATGTGGGCAGAAAACTAAGAAAAAGAGATTTCAGATCACTTTGGATTGCCAGAATCAACGCTGGTTGCCGACTAAACGACATTTCCTATAGCCGCTTTCTTCATGGCCTAAAATTGGCAGAAATTTCGCTTAACAGAAAAGTGCTTTCTGACATTGCAGTGGCAGACGAAAAAGCATTTGCAAACTTGGTTGAAAAAGCAAAAGTTGCTTTAGCACAAAATTAATTTTATAATTTACACTGTCGTTTTTTGACCGTGTAAATTTTTTATGTAAGGGAAAATGAATTATAATATTATAGATAGTAAAGATAATAATCTAATTAGGCATCTCAATAAAATAAAAACAAAAAAATTCTCAAAACAATATGGAGAATGCTTTGTGCAGTCGGAAAAAGTAATAGTTCAGTTGCTTGCAAAAAAGAACAACGGCCAAAACTTTATAATCGATAAAATATTTGTGGAACAGGGCGAAAAAAAGTTTGATTATATTTTAAATAATGTCGATAAAAACGATGTATTTTTTATCTCCAAGTCAGTTTCAAACCACATCAACGAACTGGAAACAACCGACGGAATCTACGCCATTGCAAAAATTCCTCAGCGTGAAATTGAGACACTTAATGGCAAAATTTTGGTGCTAGACGGCATTCAGGACCCCACAAATTTTGGCGCGATTTTAAGATGCGCTCTCGCGTTTTCATATCACACCATAATTACTATAAATTCCGTTTATGCATTCACGCCAAAGGTGGTTCGCTCTTCCATGGGGTATGTGTTTGATGTAAACATTGTGTCGGTGGACATTAGTGAATTTAAAGAATTGGTTAAGCAAAACAACCTTTATTTGCTGGGCGCAACAGCGAGCGGAAAAGATGTGAAAAATATTGCTAAAAAAGAAAACTTCGCACTTGTAATCGGCAATGAAGGCAGAGGAATAAGCGAGGAAATTGAAAAACTATGCGACGATTTTGTGGCAATAAAAACAGAAAATGTGGAGAGTTTAAACGCAAGTGTTAGCGCAGGAATTTTGATGAGTTGGCTGTAAATATATTTTTAAAATATATAAAACTTTTATAC
>CAYJCT010000170.1:0-2221 GCA_964368745.1 uncultured Christensenella sp.
AATATATTCCATATAAGCCTTATTTTTAATTCTAGCATAATTTAACTATATTTTCCAAATATTTTACTTCGTTGGTAAAAAGTGCAATACACTCAATATTTTTATTTAACTCTTGAAATCCACAACCAAATTATGATATAATCATTAAACAAACATGCAAAAATAATTAGGAAGAAGGGCGATGATGCTTTTTTTAAACAACATTTGGGTAACCACAATAATTCCCATCATTATTATAGTATTAACTATAATCGCTTTTTTTTACATAATAATCACATACAAAAAAAAGGAAAAACTACACACTAAAAAAACTGTTGCTCCGGGCAGCAACATCAAACTTATTAATGAATATTGCTCAACAGAAGAGATGCTTTTTTTGGCAGCGCTTCACAACGCAATGCCTCTTGACTTAATTGCGTTTCCTTGCGTTTCACTTGGTAAAATTGTGGAACCTAAAGGCGACAAAATACAGTTTAATAAAGTATACACAAAATATGTGGACATTGTTGTATTTTTGCGAAAAAATATGCAACCTGTGCTGGTGATAGACTTAATTTCTCCCAATCCAATAAAACAAGCCATGAAAGCACTTGACGACGATATTATTGAAACACTAAAATATGTAAAACTCCCCCTTTTACAAACAAAAATCAAAGACCGCTATGTTTTGGAAGAATTAAAAAAAGATATAATTAACGCCCTGCCCGACAAAGTTGTGGCAATGCTAATAAAATAGTTTTAAATGCCAATAATGTCTCGAATTTCTTTGGTTATAAGTTTGTTCAACTCCACACTTCCGCTCTCCACCATGATGCGGATTTTATCTTCCGTGCCGCTTGGCCGAATAAGAATTTTTGCTTCGTTTAAATATTTCAACTGCACCTTATCCACATCACTATAAATGGTTTCATCATGCAAAAACCTTTGTTTTGTAAAGGTGTCCACTCCAATATTAGTTAAAGTTTGTGGAATTTTGTTCAGATATATCAAATAATCATCGAGTTCACAATTCTTTTGCAAACATATTTTCATAAAAAACACAGCGTTAAACAACGCGTCACATGTAGTGTTATATTCATGCAAGCAAATGTGTCCGCTGGTTTCTCCGCCAAGGCAATAGTTATTTTTTCGAATACACTCCACCACAAATCTATCGCCCACATCAACTCTAATGAGGTTGATTTTTTTGTCATTCAAACTCTTTTCCACGCCAGTGTTTGTCATAACAGTGCCCACAACCGACAGCGAATTTAGTTTGTTTCTATCTTTTAAATAGCAAGCAATAATATAAATTATGTCGTCTCCATCAAGCACTTTGCCGTTACTTAACACCACGCGTAAGCGGTCGGCGTCGCCATCAAATGCAAATCCAAAATCGCATTTATGAAACAACACCTCTTGCTTTAGCAACTCAATGTGCTCCGCTCCACAATTTTCATTTATTTTTTCACCATCGTTTTCACAACAAATAGGCACAATATTTGCACCTAATCTTTTAAAAACCTCGGGCGCAATTTTATAGTTTGAGCCATTTCCTGCGTCAAGTGCAATACTAAAATTGGTTAAATCAATATCAATTTCATTTATTATATAATTTTTATAACTCTCAACCAAACTGTCATCAAAGATTATCCGACCCTTTTTTTCACTATAAAACTTATCTTTTTTCTGATATAATTTCTGCACTTCCCGCTCTTCATCAAGGGAGAGTTTATAGCCTAAATTATTAATTATTTTTATGCCATTTCGCTCTTTTGTGTTGTGCGAGGCGGTTATCATAATTCCCACACCCACCTTCATTTTAGTAACCAAAAATGAAACGCACGCAGTTGGCACAATGTTCAATACATACACATCTATACCGCAATCAAGCAGACTGCTTGCCACTGAATACATAAGCATGTCGCCGCTGGTGCGTGTATCTTTTCCAATTATAACTTTTTTTTCCAAACCATGAGCGTAGATAAACCTTGCAATTGCCTTTCCTAGTTTAAAAGTCAACTGCGAGGTAATATCGATGTCAATCTTCCCTCTAATGCCATCCGTTCCAAACATAATGCCTCCAATTTTTATACTTCCATTATTTGATATGAAATTTTGAAAGTTTTTGGCACTTTTATTTTTTAGATTTTTTAAATTACTGCGAAAAAAGCAAGATAGTATCTTGCTTTTTAATCACTTTTAAACTGATAAATTAATCGATTATTAGGTTGTTTTTTGT
>CAYJCT010000171.1:0-2215 GCA_964368745.1 uncultured Christensenella sp.
TAATTTAAACTAAAGCCATATTTTTCTAAGTTCTTATAAACATATAAAAATATAATCGCAATATTAAATCACTAACATTAATTATATCAAGAAAATGGAAATAATTAAAAACAATTATAGTATAAAAAATATTTTGGCGTAGGATATGCAATGGGTGAAAAAAGATTTTTTTAATTAATTAAAACTGATATACTAAATTAATCAAAGGAGTGGCAATGCATAAAATTGAACAGCCAAAAACCGGGCTGACCTTCAATCTTTTAAAAAGGGCAGTAAAGTTATTAAACTTAAATGAAAACAACATAGACGACCAAAAATTAAATAAATATTTGCAAAAACGCTTTCTGGCAAACAGCAAAAAATTCATAACTCCGAGGCTATTAAAGTTAAAATGCAACATGACCAACTTTTATTTTGAAGACATTATGCGAGTTTATGTGTTAAACGAAAAAGCAGTAAACGAAAATACAATTATGTTTTTTCACGGCGGTTCCTACACACATCAACCCACGCGCTTTCACTTTGAATTTGCAGACTACATTGCCCACAAAACCAACAGTCGCCTCATCTTTCCCATCTATCCCAAAGCCCCCAACTACACCTGCGACACTTGCTTCGACATACTGTTTTCGCTGAAAAAATACATGTTATCGTCTACGGATAATTTTGTGCTTATGGGCGATAGTGCGGGAGGCGGAATGGCGCTTGCATTTAACACTTATTTACACGAAAAAAAACAGTCTTATGCAAAAAAAATTGTGTTAATTTCTCCTTGGCTGGACGCCACTCTAAAGAATAGCATGGTCAATGAATATACAAAAATTGATCCCCTACTAAGCCGAAAAATGCTACAAAAAATTGCTATTGCGTGGGCAGGGAACAGAGACACAAAACACTATAAACTAAGCCCCATAAACAGCAAATTTATGTCCGATGTAAAAACTCAAATTTATGTGGGTAGCGAAGAAATTTTTTTACCCGACTGCCGTTTGCTTAAAGAAAAACTTGTGGCAGACAACTGCTATGTCGACTATATTGAATACAAAAAATTCACGCATGATTTCGTGCTTTATCCGCTAAAGGAAACGGAGCGCGCCAAAAAAGATATAGTAAATTTTATTAAAGGAAAGAATAAATAATTGTAATTTTTATTAAAGGAAAGAATAAATAATTGTAAATTTTATTAAAGGAGGAAGTTCTAGCAAATGAAAAATATATCACTTATAACAGGAGCATCAAGTGGCATGGGAAAAGAAATCGCCATGCATATTGACACTTATAATTTAGATGAAATATGGGCAATCGCACTGGAAGCTGACTTGCTGGAAACACTAAAACTTGAATGCAAAACAAAGGTGGTTCCTTTTGCGCTCGACCTAACGAATACTGCCAGTTTTGATGTGATTGAAGCGGCGCTAAAAAAAGACAAGCCCAACATTGTTTGGTTGGCAAACTGCAGTGGTTACGCCAAGTTTGGAAAAACCGGTCAAATCACACCCAAGCAAAATGCCAACATGATTGACCTGAACTGCACAGCGCTGACCTACATCACCGAGATGTGCATTCCCTACATGACAAAAGGCGCGCGCATCCTGCAAATTGCGTCGCTTGCCGCAATGCAGCCCACACCATATATGAGCGTTTATGGCGCCAGCAAAGCGTATGTGCTAAGTTACTCCAAAGCACTGAATGTGGAACTAAAAAGGGACGGTATATCAGTCACCTGCATCTGCCCGTTTTGGACTAAAACCAACTTTTTAAATGTTGCAAAAGAAACTACTGACAATGTTATAACGCATTTTTCTGTGCTCTACGACCCTAAAAAAGTTATAGCAAAAGCAATGCGCGACGCAAAAAAAAGAAAGGCGGTTTCCATATATGGCATCAAAGCAAAACTGCAGTCGCTGCTTGTGAAAATTTTGCCTCACTCAGTTGCCATGAAAGTGTGGACCATGCAACAAAAAATCAACAAAAAGTTTAAATAGAAAAAATAAAAAGAAAAAATAATTAATAAACACTAAGCACATTTGTGAATTAAAAAAACAAAAACTTAAAAAAGATATTTTGAGTAAAAAAATTTTTTTATTATTTAATATATAATAGACAATAATACAAAACAATAGACTTTGATATAGAAAACTTAAAAGATATTAATATAAAAATAAAATTCATATTAATATAAAAATTATTAGATATTAATATAAAATGTTAATAT
>CAYJCT010000172.1:0-2191 GCA_964368745.1 uncultured Christensenella sp.
GTTCTATTATTTCTTTACAAATTGGGTTTTATTTTATATCATAAATAGTAATAATAATATTATAAATTCAGTTTTACTTTTTTTGTTGAGCGTGTGGTCATTAGGAGCAAAATGAAAAACAAACAAATAAAATTTTTATATCGGGTTGTTTTGGTAATTTTACTTTTGGTTGCATTTTTTCCTATGCGGTCGGTTTTTGCCTATTCTGAGGTTCTTTCAAATACTGAAAATTCCGCAACAAGTTCTCACTCTCCTATTGTGTCGCGTAGCGTTGGCAGTTCTCAAACGACTGATCATATTATCGACAACAACCAAACAGGAATTGAAGATAGCACGCTTTATTCCATTTTGCTTAATCGGTATAATAGTTTTGCAATTGTGCATTCGTTAGAAGAAAAAGTTAAGTTGACTACTCGTATTTTTTGCGAGATTGGGTTTGACAAGTTGGATTTAAAAGATAGTAGTCTGACCACTCTTGAAGGGTTGCAAAAATTAGAGTTTGATGAGTTGGTTCATCTGGATGTGTCCTACAACAAGTTGACCGAAATCACTGCGTCGCAGGTGTACAGGCTTTCCGCTTCTTTGCAGGTGCTAAATGCGTCGAATAATAATATTTCTAGTGTTAAACTAGGTGGTCTAACCAATTTGCATACTTTGTTGCTTAACAACAATGTTCTTTCGCAGTTGGATGTGTCTACTTTGCTGGGGCACAACGACGAAGATGTGGCTTATATTAATCTGTCACAAAACTTGTTTTCGTCCGCAACGGATTTGGTGTTGCCCGATGTTTCGTCCTACAGTCATTTATTGGTGGTGGATGCAATAAACAACAACATTACGGATGCTGAGCAAACTGAGGTTGTTGATAAGTTGCAAGTTAATTTGGCGGTTCAGGGGTTGGTGCAGGCGTATGTTTCCAGTTTTTCTACCAGCAGTAGTGTTGTGTTTTATCCCACAAGTATTGTTGGGTTGGAAGTGGAAATAAAAAACACTGCGTCGGGTGAGGTTGTTGTTTTTGATGGCAGTGAGCAAAGTTTTGTTGATGTTGTGTCTGTTGTTGGCATGGGGTCGTTTTCTTTGCGATATCTTATTGACGGTGATGTTGTCTATAACGAGAATAGTTATTTGTATTCTTTTTATGCGCCTATGGTTTTTTCTGTTTTGCCTAGCAAACCTACTTATGATTTTGAAATTGAGGGAAAAATTTATCAGCCGCATGAGGTGGGAAAGTTGGAGCAGGTGGCTACTGTTCGGTTCTTTGCGGCCGACGAAGGTGCAAAAATATTCTATTCCCGAGCGGTAAATGGGGAGTGGGTGGAAGCAAGTGATTTTAAGTTGACGCAAGGTGGAAAAACTTATATCTATGTTAAGTCGGTGGTGAATGGAATGGAAAGCGAGGTTACTGTTGTTACCATTAACGCGCGGCCTAATCTTTATTTATCGAATGTGGTTTTGATGGTTATTGTGCTGGGTGTTTTGTTTTTGTTTTTGTTTGGGTTGATTCCCGTTATTCGAAAATACATCCTCGAAGCCTAGCAAAGTGGGGACTTTGAGCCCTGTGTCAATCAAATTTTTGAGGGTTATATTTTTGCTCTGCAGTCTTTGCAAGGCGAGCGCCTTGAGGCATGTGTCAATCAAATTTTTGAGGGTTATATATTTATTCAACAATCTTTATCAGACGAGTCTGGACTATGTATCAATCAGATTTTGAGGGTTGCGTTTTTATTCTGCAATCTTTACCAGAGGAGTCTGGACTATGTGTCAATCCGATTTTTGAGGGTTATATATTTATTCAACAATCTTTATCAAGTCAAGCGACCTAACTGACTGTGTCAAAAATAAAATTGCCAAGATAATATTTTTTTTAGCAATCTTTACAAAAATGCTCTTTCAGCAGTCATAATCAACAAGGAGTCGTCCTTGTTTTTTATTTTAAACGAGATGTGGGAGTAGGCGGTGGAGGAAAAGAGTGAAATTGCATCATTGCAATTTCTAAAAGCCTAACTGGCTTTCAACTAAAAATTAAATTTTTAGTTGGCTTTCCCTCATTCTGCGCACTATAAAAAAAAAACTCTTATGGAGAGTTCTTTTTTTAGATTTCTACTTTTAAAAAACTTTTTATTATACTAAATTTTTATTTTTATTAATTTTCTACTTTTTTAAAACTTTTTTATTTTTATTGTTTTTTTAT
>CAYJCT010000173.1:0-2183 GCA_964368745.1 uncultured Christensenella sp.
ATTTTGATTAGTTTCTTTATATATTTTAACTAGTAATTTATAAATTTTTATTAGTCTTTTTATAGAAAATTTCATTCATTGAAATTATAAAAAAGTTTGATTTTTAGGCTTATTTATTATATTTGCATACCAATTAGTCTGCAAAGGTGTCGAAGTAGTTTTTAATCAGCACAATAGGCGTTCCCTTGTCGCCACTGCCACTGGTCAAATCACACAAACTGCCCAGCAAATCCACATAGCGCCGAGGTGTTGTTCCCAGCGAAACATTGGCAGATTTTCCCTCGTTGTTTTTATTTTCAATAATTTTAATCATTGCATTTTTTGCTTCATCGCCCGACAGATTACCCAGTTGGTTGTCTGCCACATATTTCAACTTTATCTCACTTGGCGATCCCTTTAACCCCGCCGTGAATCCCGGCGCCACAACAGGGTCAGCCAACTCCCAAATTCCACCCACGGGGTCTTTGAATGCGCCATCGCCATAAACCAAACACTCAATGTTTTTTCCCGTTCGGTTTTTAAACGCAAGCGCTAGTTCCTCCACAAAATCTTGTGAATTTCGTGGAAATAACTTAACGCTGTTATCAGTGCTAACATTACTTCCCAGCAAACCAAATTCCGTGTTGTATCCGCTGCCGTCAACACTGCTCGATAATATTTCGTCCAGCGAAACCACTTTTTTTGCACCCAAATTTAGCAATTGTTGTTTTGTTAAAAAACGCGTGTGAATATCTGCATTTATAATATATGGCGTGCGCTCTACCATTGTGTCCAGCCTGTTAGACAAAATTATTTCGCTGTCTTCTCCAGCAATTTCTTTGTAGTACGCAATGTAATCCACACCTGTAAAAGGATGTGAAATTTTCCCAAAAGTGTTGTAAAACTCCTCAGCCGAAAACTCATCAACAAAGCGATTTATGTTTTTTTCGTAAATTTTACTCTCATCAATCAAAGGATTTCCCACCTCATCAAATGGATAAGACAACTGCACAATCAACTTTTTTACACCCATCGATATAGCTTTCAAAACAAGCGCAAATCGATTTCTGCTCATAATGGGAAAAATCAAACCCACAGTTTCATTTCCAAACTTTTTTGAAACATCACTTGCAATTTGCTCCAATGTTGCAAAATTTCTTTGTGATTTTCCCAGCACCGCCTCGGTTACGCCCACAATATCTCTGTCTCTCAGCGCCAGCCCTTGCTCGGTGCAGGCATTTATCACACTGTCCACAACAATGTCCACCAAATTATCACCCGCTTTTATAATAGGCGCCTTCACACCCACTAAAATTGTTCCCACTGCTTTCATTTTGCCCTCCTAAAAAACTAGATAATATATTGATATTATATTTTAACATATACAATTTATGAAAATATTTTTAATTTTGATCAAAAACGAATTTCATACAAATATCATTAAAACCCCATCTTAAACCACTCTAAATATTAATATGTTAAAATTGATTATTTTACTCTTTTGGTAAATAAAAAAATTTTACTTCTAATATTTTTTTTAAAAATCTCACTAAGTTTTATTATGTAATTAATCTAATAATAACGCTGCAAAAACTTTTTAAATGCCAACTTCATTTCATCGGTAATTTTTCTAGAAATTGGATACTCTTGCATAACTCCCCTTTCCACTTCTTGCAAAAAATCATCAAAGTGAAGATAAACCAGTTCATAATTTTTGCTAATCTCAGATTCTGTCAAACATCTTTTTTCCAGCAAAGGCGGACGGTTACAACACACTTTATAATAAATCATTTCCGCCATCACATTTTTTCCAGTTTCTCTATAATTTGGAATATAATGCGATATTTTTAAAAATGGTTCACCAATGTCCGCCATTTTGATTTCTAATCCCGTCTCTTCACAAATCTCTCTAACAAGCGCTTCAGAAAAACTCTCACCCTCCTCCACATGACCGCCAATTAAGTGATATCCTTCCACGCTTTTTATCAGCAACAACTTTTTGTCGTCCACAAAAAAAGCCTTTACTCTGACTTTTCTTTGGTCTATCTCTTCCTCTTTTAAATTGTTTTTGTTAAAAATAATCTGCTCCATATCAACCTGTGGTAAATAAATTTTGCGAATAAAAAAATTATTTTACTTATAATTTTTAAAACCATTTAACAGTTTAAAAACTTACTTTTTAGTAATTTAGAACAATCATGGTT
>CAYJCT010000174.1:0-2183 GCA_964368745.1 uncultured Christensenella sp.
ATAGTGTATAATGAACTATCATTTAAAATTAAATAGAATGTTTAATTGAATGCTTTCTCATTCAGGTTCACGGTTTTTCGCTGACTTGTCTATTTTTATGTAGATTAGCAAATTCAATTTTAATATAAAAATAAAAAATAATAAAAAAATATAAGGAGAAATTTTTGCAACTAGGGTAGTGTAGCAGTGTTCTCACTGCTTAAGTGTGAGTGTGCTCACAATTGCTATTTTAGTGCAGATGCCGTTTTATTTGTCTAAATATGCGGCAAAAAAACAATTACATTATGAAAAATAAACAACCGACATTGAAATTATCTTTTTTAGGCGGCATAGGAGAAGTTGGTAAAAATATGATGGTCGCAGAGTATGGTGCGGACATGATTATCGTTGATGTTGGAGTGGCGTTTCCCACCGACGATATGCCAGGAGTAGACTTAGTTATTCCTGATTTTACTTATGTGTTAAACAATAAAAACAGAATCAAAGCCATAATCATCACTCACGGTCACGAGGACCATATCGGAGCGTTGCCATACCTAATGAAAGAGGTGAAAGCACCTGTTTACGGAAGCAGGCTGACTGCTGCGTTAATTGAAAGCAAACTTAGAGAGCATAAAAGCGTAAAATTTAAAACCAATGTAATAAAAGCGGGAATGGTTATAAAAGCCGGGGCTTTTTCTGTTGAGTTTTTCAAAGTTACCCACAGCATTGCAGGGGCAATGGCTCTTGCAATCACAACACCTGCCGGCACTTGGTTCCACACGGGCGACTTCAAAATGGATTTCACTCCTATTGACGGCCAATCAATGGATTTAGTGAGACTGGCTGAAATCAGCAAAACGGGCGTAGATTTACTTACTTGCGACTCCACAAATGCGGAGCGACCGGGTTTTAGCATGAGCGAAAAAAAGGTGGGGAAAGCACTGGAAGGTCTTTTTGCTCAAAATATGGAAAAGAGAATTATTATTGCAACATTTGCATCCAATGTTCACAGAATACAACAAATTCTAAATCTGGCGCAAAAGTACGGCAGAAAAACCATTTTCACGGGTCGTAGCATGTTAAATGTGTGTGAAACCGCGGGAAAAATCGGTGAGTTGACTTATAACCGCGATAACTTAACCGACATCAACAACATCGACAAATATGACGATGGCAAACTTTGCATCATTTGCACGGGCAGTCAGGGCGAACCAAATAGCGCGCTGTCGCGTATGGCAAATGGCGAATTTAATAAAATGGAAATCACAAAAAATGATTTTATCATTTTCAGTGCGTCTGCAATCCCGGGAAATGAAGCGGGAATAAACTCGGTTATCAACAAACTTTACAAAAGAGGCGCGGAAGTTATTTATGAAAGTTTGGCGGAGGTTCATGTGTCCGGCCACGCCTATCAAGAAGAAATCAAACTTATTCACTCCCTACTAAAACCGAAATTCTTTATTCCTTGCCACGGCGAATATCGTCATTTGATGGCGCATGCAAATATCGCAATGGATTTGGGGATGGCAAGCCGCCATATCGTAATTCCTGAACTGGGCGACACTATTGCTATGACGCCCACAAATATTCGAAAAGTGAGCACCGTACCGTCGGGTATTAAACTAATCGACGGCGTGGACATCAGTGAGGCAAATGGCGTTGTTCAACGCGATAGAATGCAACTTGCAACTGAAGGAATGTGCGTGGTTTTGCTAACCATTTCGGCGCGTTCCGCAGTGCTAACAAGCAAACCTGAAATCATCACTCGTGGCTTTATTTACGATAAATCCAACACTGCAGTAATCGAAGAGGCAAAAAATTTGTTGATTAACAACATAATTAATATCAACTTTAAAACGCAGGAATGGAATGTAATTAAGGATAATATTCGAAAAACTTTGACCACATATTTCTTTAAAAACTTTAAAAGAAAACCGGTGATTATTCCTATTATTGTGGAAACTAATTAACAAAATTGGCTAATTTATTAGCCTTTTTTTACATTTTGAGAGTATACTTCCAAAGACCATAAATAATTAATAAAAAGGGTATTTAATAAGTTTTCCAAACTAAGGTTCCCAATCTAATTCTGTAAAAAATTTTTTTCTAAAAAGATAGTTTGAAATAGCTATGCTTTTTGGATATATTCCAACTAAGTCGCAATCTTGAATCTCTCTCACTTTTTGAATCTTTTTTCTTTC
>CAYJCT010000175.1:0-2138 GCA_964368745.1 uncultured Christensenella sp.
ATAAAAGAAGATGTTATATATAAATCTTGGCAGATATAATCTTAACATTGCAAACATTGCAATTTTAATATCAAACAAAAAACAACAGTCGAAGTTGAAAAAACATTCGACTGTTTTTTTATTTTTTAAAAATTGTTTTCAATTTAACTCTTGCATAATTTATTGCATAAAAATGCAAATAATATCAAAATTTTTTAACTCTTATTCTCTATTTTTTCTAGTTTTTTCGTACTCTGCAAAGTTGTCAATAATCTCTTTAATTCGAGGAATTGCTTCCCTTGCTGCCTTTCTTCCTGCTTCAATGCTTTTTAGGGTTGCGGTCTTATTAAAAGAATTTTGCTTAACACCAGTTTGCTTTGGAAACAGCAGCACATCACACAGTTTGTGGTGCTCCCTCATCTGAAACATGGTCATCAAATAAAAGGAATTAACCATTGCCAAAAGAGGCGATCGAGGAATCGCACTTGGATAGTTTTCCTTTAACACATCCACCCCAATAACAATGTCAGCACCCAACTCAATTGCCACATCAGCAGGCAAATTGTTCGCAATTCCACCGTCCACAAAATGCATATTTTTATATTTATATGGAGTGAAAATTGCCGGCAAATTCATGCTCGAGCGCACGCTGTGCAGCACACTTCCTTCCTTAAAAACCTCCACCGAGCCCTTTGCAACATCCACCGCCACACAGGCAAAAGTTTTGTGCAAATCCTGAATTTTCAAATCACCATAGGCGTCTTTTAACAGTCCATTAATTTTTCTGCCATTAAACATGCCCGACCTATTTAGATTAAAATCCACAAATTTCCAATAGTTTACTTTGGTTGCCAACTCAATCATTTGCTCCACATTTAACCCGCGCGAATAAGTAGCGCCCACAATTGCGCCCATGCTAGAACCCGTAACAATATCTGCTTCAATACCATGCTGTGTTAATTCATCAATCACTCCAATGTGCGCAAAGCCCAGTGCCGAACCTCCCGACAACACAAAAGCAATTTTAGGTTTTTTCATAAAGCCCCTCCCTCATGCCATTTAACAATTCGCTCATAAATTTCACTTACATCTAATATTATTAGTTTAAAGCAAGTGTGCTAAAATTACAAAGGTTTTTATGAAAAAAAGAAAGTTTTTGATTCTAATCTTGTTGATTCTTATCTTTTTTTTGGTGCTGAATCCCGCACAAAATATAGATTCATTTTTTATGGGCATATCAGTTTGGGCAACGGCGCTGCTTCCCGCCCTTTTTCCCTTTTTCTTTTTCACAAAACTGCTAGCACACCTGCATTTTCCGCAAGACCTTGGACGCATTCTCTCACCCATAACAAAAAAACTCTACAACACCGACGGTATTTCGGGCTACATTTTTGCAATGAGCATTCTGTCGGGCTATCCTGTGGGAGCCAAACTCACCGCCGACTTTTATGAATCGCAGTTGATAAGCCGCGAACAAGCCATCAGAATAACTGCCTACACTTCCACCAGTGGACCTCTCTTCGTGGTGGGAACAGTGGGAATCGGAATGTTTGCAAGCACATATTTAGGACTAGTTGTGCTGCTTTCACATTTTTTGAGCGCAATTACAAATGGACTACTATACCGCAATTACGGCATGAAAAAAAACAAGGTCATAAAAAACCAAAATCTGCACAATTTTTATAACACAGTAACCACAAAAGATTCACAGCCTACAAATATTTTGGAAGATAGCATGCTCTCATCAATTAAAAGCATACTGATAATTGGCGGCTATGTGGCAATATTTTTTATGATAATAACACTGCTTAACAACTATAACCTAATTTTACCGCTAACCTTTCCCCTTCAAAAATTGCTTTCTGCTTTTAGTCTTCCCACAAACTTGTCCGCCCCCATAATAAACGGACTCATTGAAGTAACACGCGGCAACCTTGACTTATCAAAACTGCATATAAACATAAAACTCGCCACAATTATTTCCTCGTTTATTGTGTCGTTTGGCAGTTTTTCAGTGCACGCACAAGCCTACACTTTTCTAAAAAAAATTCGCATTCCCTTCTCCCTTTATCTTTTGCAAAAAACAACTCATGCGTGCCTCTCCACTATAATAACAATACTGATTGTAAACATATTTTAAAATCCTTATCCTTATAATG
>CAYJCT010000176.1:0-2122 GCA_964368745.1 uncultured Christensenella sp.
GTTATATTATATATAATATATATATAGATATATTATAAAACACTTGGAAAAAAATTGCAAATGTGGTAAGATTTAATGGTGTCAAAGTTATGGCACCAAAATGAACTTTTTTAAGGAGACTAAAATGAACAACGACATTGAACACATCGTGATTAAATCAACAAAATATGACGAAAGAGATATTCAGGTTTTGGAGGGGTTGGATCCCGTTCGTAAAAGACCTAGCATGTATATTGGAAGCACGGACACTCGAGGACTTCATCATTTAATAACCGAAATTGTGGACAACAGCATTGACGAAGCGCTGGCAGGTTATTGTGACACTATTATTGTTTCGCTAAATAAAGACGGCAGTTGCACTGTGATTGACAATGGTCGCGGCATTCCCTGCGGCATGCATAAGCACGAAAACAAAAGCGCGGTGGAGGTTGTGCTAACCAAACTTCATGCAGGCGGAAAATTTGGCGGCGAGGGCTACAAAATTTCCGGAGGTCTGCACGGCGTGGGACTGAGTTGCGTTAATGCACTGTCAAAATGGCTGGAAGTTACCGTGATGCAGGATGGAAAAATCCACAAGCAACTTTATCGCCGTGGCGTTCCGCAAGACAGTTTGAAAGTTGTGGGCAAATCCGACAAGACGGGAACCACAATCAGTTTTATGCCCGATGAGCAGATTTTTGAAACACTTGAGTTTGAGTATGTTGAACTTAGAAACAGATTCAGGGAAATTGCTTTTTTAAACAAGGGGCTAACTATTTCCATTGAAGACAACAGAATTGACCCGTCAAAAAAAGAAACTTTTAGATTTGATGGCGGAATTGTGGAATTTGTCAATTATCTTAACCGCGATAAGGACACCGTTCTTCCTGAAACCATATATGTCAACCGCGTGAACAAAACCAACGAAGTGGAAATTGCGTTCCAGTTTAATTCGAGTTACAACGAGTTGATAAATAGTTATGCAAACAACATCAACACCGAAGAGGGCGGCACGCATTTGGTGGGCTTTAAAAACGCGCTGACCAAAATTATTAACGACTATGGCCACGAACAAAAGATTTTGAAAGAAACCGAAAAACTTTCGGGAGAAGATGTGCGCGAGGGTATCACCGCAATTGTAAGCGTGAAACTTATGCATCCTCAGTTTGAAGGTCAAACCAAAACCAAACTGGGCAACTCCGAAATGCGTCGCGTGGTGGAAGACGCTATGCAGGAAAAGTTTGGCGAGTTTATGGAAGAAAATCCAAATATCGCAAAAGATTTGGTGCTAAAATGTATTACCGCAAAGCGCGCACGCGATGCTGCTAGAAACGCTCGCGACCTAACTCGCAGAAAGGGAGTGCTGGAAAGCACCACTCTTCCCGGTAAGTTGGCGGACTGCACCAGCAAAGACAAGAGCCAGACGGAAATCTATCTTGTGGAGGGAGACAGTGCGGGTGGAACGGCTAAACAAGGCAGAGACAGGCGTTTTCAGGCTATTTTGCCACTTAGAGGCAAGATTTTAAATGTGGAAAAGGCAACGCTACACAAAGTTCTTGAAAATGGCGTTATAAAAGATATCATAACTGCATTCGGTTGCAGCGTTAGCGGAGAGTTTAATTTAGACAAGTTGAGATATGACAAAGTTATTTGTATGACGGATGCCGATGTTGACGGTAGTCACATCAGAATTCTGCTGCTGACCTTTTTCTTTAGGTTTATGCAGCCACTAATTACAGAGGGGCATATTTATATTGCGCAGCCTCCGCTATACAAAATACAGTACGCAAAAGACATCAGGTATGTTTACAGCGACGAGGAATTGAATGAAACATTGGATAACATGGGCAGACCAAAAGTGACTCTTCAACGATACAAAGGTCTTGGCGAGATGACGGCTGAGCAGTTGTGGCAAACAACTATGAATCCTGAAAACAGAGTGTTGCTTAAAGTGACCATGGAGGACGCGATAATTGCCGATGAAACCTTTAACAAGTTGATGGGCGAAGACCCTGAACTTAGGCGCGTGTTTATTGAAGAAAACGCAAAAATGGTTAAGGATTTGGATGTTTAGAAAAATTTTTGAAATAAATATAAAAAAACGGTTTTTATAAAAATTAAAAAATAAAACCAAAAAAAATTT
>CAYJCT010000177.1:0-2113 GCA_964368745.1 uncultured Christensenella sp.
ATATAAAATTATAAATAAAATATAAAATTATAAATAAAATATAAAATTTGAAATAAAATATAAATTTTTAAATATTAAAAACTAAATTTAAAACCTATATTGAAACATTGAAAACCAATTTAGAAAACAAAAAAAATATTTTGCAGTTGTTGCAAAATATTTTTTCTTCAACTATTTAACTCTTTCCACATATTCGCCCGTGCGGGTGTCTATTTTTATTTTATCGCCCTCATTTACAAACAGCGGAACTCTCACAACATGACCGGTTTCCAATGTGGCTGGTTTGTAGGCTGTTTTGCTGGTGTCGCCAGCAACTGCAGGTTCGCACTGTGTTATCAACAGTTCCACAAACAGCGGAGGTGTGATGGATATGTTTTTGCCGTTAACCGAGTTTAGCGTCACGATTGTTTCGTCTTTAACATATTTCATAACATCAGCAACAAAGTCTTTGTTAAGCGGAATTTGGTCATAGGTTTCAATGTCCATAAAGTAATATAATCCGCCGTCTTCATAGGAAAATTGCAGGTCTTTGCGTTCAATGAAAGCCTCGCCAACAGAGTCATTAGGAGAAAAGTTTCGCTCCAAAACCTGACCGGTTTCTATATTTTTAAATTTGGTTTTAACCAGCGCCGACAAGCGTGGTCGCGACACATGCATATACTCCACCATAAGATAAACTTTACCGTCAAGTTCAAAAGTGCTTCCAATTTTTAAGTCTGAGATGTTCATAAATTACTCCTAGCGTTTTAACTTAGTTTGAAAAAATTTCAAACCATACTTATGTATTCTATCAAAAAAAACTTGAGTTTGCAAGTAGGTTAAACATTTCACTAAAAATTTTTTATAATAACAATCGCAAAAGTTGGCATTTTGGTTTGTAAAAAAATAAATAGGCTGTTTTTAATTATGTAAAATATATATCTTTGGGGCAAGCATATTTGACATCTTGTGAGCAGGTGGTATATAATTACTAAAATAGTAAGTTGTTTAACAAATCAAACAATTGAATGGAAAATACTAGTCACTAAAACAGTGCAGGTGAGTGTTGGAAAAGAAAAAAATGAAAATCGGAATTGTGGGTGCGGGTGCAGTGGGCGGTGTGCTTGCTGCGCTTCTGACTGCTAAAGGTTACGATGTGGAACTGACATATCGGCACAAAAAAGATGTGCTTATAGACAACATGGTGCCTATAGAAATCACAGGAGAGTTGGGTTCTCTTTCATATCTTGTTAAAACAGTGCCGCAAATAGAAGATTTCAGTTCAAAAAAAGATGCCATTTTTATTCTCACCAGGGCAGATGAAGCAGCGATTGCTAGCAAGAGAAGTTTGCCGCATTTAACTCCCACTGGCAAAATTGTGGTGAACACAAATGTGTGGGTTGCAGATGAAGTTTTTGCAGTTGTGCCGAAAGGGCGCGTGGTGGGATTGTTCATTAGTTGGGCAAGTGAGAGAACTGCAAACAACGCTATGCGCGTTTACAAAAAAGGTATTGGCGTGCTGGGAATGTTTACCGAAAAGGATAAAGAGGCATTGGAGTCGCTAAAAACTTTGCTGTCTTCTGTTATGCCCACCACCATTCAAGACAATATGTATGGGTTTGTTGCAAGCCGCGTGATAATCAACTCGGCGATTTCAGCACTGGGTGCAGTTTCGGGCTTGAAGTTGGGCAAAATTCTAAAAAATCGTCATGGCAAATCACTGTTCTTAAAACTGGTGGAAGAAGGGTATTTGGTGTTTAGTGCGCTAAAAATAAAAATTCCCAACTATGCAGGTAAACTAAAATATGATTTGTTTGTTAAAAAAAGTATGGTAAACCATTTTTATAGAGAAAAAATCATTTCTCTGATAATTAAAAACAATTCCTCACTAGTGCCGTCATCGTTGTTGGATTTGCAACGAGGAGTCAAAACTGAGATGCGCTATTTGTCGGGCAAAGTTGCACAGTTGGGAGAAAAAATCAACATAAAAACACCTTTTAGTGCAAACATCACCGAGATGGTGGACGAAATTGAAAACAGTATTCGAAGTGTGTGTGAAGATAATTTTGAGGCACTTTTTCAAAGGATAAAATAAAAATAAAAGCAAGATTTTTTTAAAAAAATAATATAAAAT
>CAYJCT010000178.1:0-2111 GCA_964368745.1 uncultured Christensenella sp.
AAATAAAACTTATTTATGATTTGACAGCAAAAAAAAAGACTGTGAAAAATCTCTAACTAAATATACAAAAACAAATAAAGACAACTTTTAAACCTAGAAAGCAAAAAAAAAGACAACAATTGTTATCTTTTCAAAAATCTTTACGCAATTATCTTGCTTTCCTAGCCCTTTTGATTGCCGCTTTTTGCTTTTTCTTTTTCATAATGCTAGGTTTTTCAAACTGTTCGTGTTTTCTAATGTCGCCAATGATACCATCTTTTTGACATTTTCTTTTAAAGCGCTTAATTGCACTTTCAACACTTTCATTATCGCCAACTTTAACTGTAGACAACGCTATCTCACCCACTTTTTTAAAAAATTTACTCTATTATTATATTACAAAATGAAAAAAAGTCAACACATTTTCCACTTATTTTTAAATTTTCAACTTTTCACAGATGTCAGTCAAACTATCTTCCACCTTATCAATGTGTGGCCAAGTGTTCATTTTGTCGCCTTCTTTTCGAGGCACAATGTGAAAATGCAGATGCATAACACTTTGCTGAGCATCCTCTCCCGACGCATTCATTATATTCACGCCTGAAAACCCACAATTGAACACATAGTGGTTGCTCACAAGTTTCACGGTGTTAATAACACGGCAAAGATTTTGCTCGTCGATATCAAGCACATTCTTTGCATGCACTTTAGGAACTACCAAAGTGTGACCATATCCCTCTTTTGAAATGTCCAAAAAAGCCAAAGTATGCTCGTCTTCAAAAATTTTAGCACTTGGCACATCGCCGTTTATTATCTTACAAAATATGCAGTCTTTCATAATAACTCTCCCTTTACTCCATCTTTAAATTTCTCACCCAATTGCACGCGGTAGAACTTCGACAATTCAATATTTGCGCCTTTCTTGCTTGCTTTTGCACTTTCCCTTTCACTGTTGTTTATCCTGCTCTCGTACACACTTTCACTATCACTACCAATCATTTTTAAGTTATCACTAATATTCATTGCAACTTTTTCACTGCCAATCATTACAACCTTTTCACTGGCACTTTCACTAGTTTTTTCACCGTCATTTTCAACCCTATTAACACTTACGCTCAAATAAACTTTAATGTAGTTTTCGCTGTAGCCCACAAAATAATCGCCCACTTTTTCTTCCACCAATACAACGCGCTCTTTACCTCGATTTTTATCTAAAAACTCGTCACTCAACTGCCGTTCAATTTCTTGCAGTTTTTTAACGCGAGCCTTCTTTATGTCTTCACTCACGGGCTCCCATGTTGCCGCCACCGTTCCTTCGCGTTTGCTGTAGGGAAAAATATGAATGCTGCCAAACTCTGCGCGCTTCACAAACTCACAAGTGTTTTCAAACTGCTTGTCGGTTTCTCCCGGCATACCCACAATAATGTCGGTGGTTATGTTTGCATCAGGAAAACATTTCCTAATCAAATTGCACTTTTCTAAAAATGTGGAAGTATCATATCGTCGATTCATTTTCTTTAGCACTTCATCATCTCCACTTTGCAGCGACAAATGAAAATGAGGAGCAAAGTTTTTTGAAAGAGATAGATTTTTTAAAAAATTTTCACTTATAATGTTATTCTCCATACTGCTAATTCTTAACCTGCAAGGCAAATCACCAAGCGCCAAAATCAACTTGTCCAGTGCGCGTTCGCCCTCCCACATAAAGTCACTTATGTCGATGCCCACAATCACGATTTCTGGTGATATTTGGGACAATTCTCTTGCTTCGCATAGCACATCTAAAAAGTTTTTGCTAACACTTCTGCCACGCACATAAGGTATTATGCAATAACTGCAAAAGCGATTGCAACCGTCCTGAATTTTCAAAAAACTTCGCGTGCTGTTTTTGATGGGAAACAATGAATAAGAACTGTCGCATATCACATTATTTCGTGCTAATAAAAAAGAAATAATGTCAAGTTTATCTTTGTTTCCAAAAACAGCGATCACATTATTTTTATTTTCAAACTGCAATTTGTTGTTTTGGCTGGCACATCCGCACACAATTATTTCTGATTGCGGATTCAATTTTAGCACTTTAGAAATTGCTTGCCTGCTTTTTTTTTCACCCTCGTTTGTTACCGCGCAGG
>CAYJCT010000179.1:0-2099 GCA_964368745.1 uncultured Christensenella sp.
ACATAGGGTCAAATGCAACAAAGTTATCATTATTTTTTTTGTATACAGGAAAGTAATGAGTTGTATTTTGCCTTTTATATAAAAAATGCCAAGGTACATTAAAGCAGTTCATTCCAACAATAAACCAACTGCAATTTGGCAAGCGCTTTAAAAATTTCTGGTTTTTTTTATGTGCGCAAAAGGTCATATCTTGCAGTTCAAAGCCCATTTCGAGCATATTTTCTATAATCCTTATTCCAGTATAAACTTTATTAAAGTAGTCGTAGTAAAAATAGTGTTCGGAGTTCAAGTTTTTTAAAATCTCAGTTAATTCAACATTATTTTTGTGCATTACAAACAATAGACCTATACTATAACAATTTATTTTGTTTATATCAGTCAAGAACAAATTTTTCATCTTTTCTTTTTTCCACCCTCAACCTTTTTGATTTCGTTTACAATATAAATTTTTGTTGGTCTTTTATGTGCTGACAAGTTTATATTTATATATTCTCTTATGTCTTTCACAGTTGTGGAAGAACTTTTTAATAAAATATCAACACAAACAGTTTCGTTTTTTTCTAGTTTGTTTTCTGCATAAACCAAACAATCACAAATCAAATCACATTTATTTAAAACACCTTCAACTTCTTCTGGGTAAACATTTAAACCGTTAACAATAATTACATTTTTCTTTCTGCCAATTATGTATAAATAGCCTTGTTTATCTAAATAGCCTATATCTCCGGTCAATAATTTGTTTTTAATTTTCACTTTTTTTGTTTCTAAAACATTGTTGTAATATTGCAGCATAGTATTTTTACCCTGCACAACAATTTCGCCAACAATGTTAGGTCTTTTGGTAAATTTGTTGTTATGCTTTATATATATTTTTACACCTTTGATTGCTGTGCCAACCGAGTCCAGTCTTTCGCTATAATATAAATATTGCTGTTTTTGTTTCATACTTGGCTTGGTAATTAAGGGAGAAGCTTCTGTCATACCATAACCTTGAAAGGGTAAAATTGTAGGGAATTGTGCTAAAATCTTTTTAAAAGTATCTCCATGCACTTTGCTACCACCAACGGCAATATATTTTAATGATGAAATATCAAATGTAATATTTTCTTTTTTTGTTTTTTCCAACCAATATACAAAAATTGGACTGCCTTCATAGTGAGTAACTTTATATTTTTCAATTGTACGGCAAACATTTTCTATGGAAAAACCTGTGTATTTTACAACAAAAGGCACTTGTTTAATCAAGCATGAAAGGATTACCATTATTGCATAAGAAGTAAAATATGGAGAAACAGGCAAAAATAAAGAATTTTCCCCACCCTTTTTTGAAAATTTTAGTTTTTTTATAAATCCCATGGTTGAAACATAAACATTTTTCTCACTTAAAACAACAATTTTAGCATTACCCGTTGTTCCCGAAGTCGGCAACAAAAGCATTGGACTGCCTTTTCCTATTTTTTTATGTTTTTTAGTTGTAAATCTTATAAGGCTTTTAATTTCTTCAACATAAATTATTTGCAGGTAAGCACTGCCGGCCGAGTCAAATTTTTCAGAAAAAAGTGTGGACACATTATCAAAAAAGTGTTTATATTCTAAATTAGTTATTATTACACTTGAATTTACCTGAGAGAGAATATCGAATACTTCGTGTGGCAATAACGCTGTATTTAACAAAAGAGTTATTTTATTTGCCATTAACACAGCAAAAAAAGTTGTAACAAAATTTACACTATCTGGTAAAAAAATTGAAACAGTTTCTGTTTTTACAGACACTAAATAGTCGCAAAGTGTTTCTGCTTTTTCATAAAGTTGTTTATATGAAAAACTATTTTCTTTTTCAATAATAGCAATTTTATTATTGTTTTTAGATTTATATAAAATATTTCTAATCACTTTTAGGTTTCCTTTAACTTTGATTTCACAACCTTAATTAAATCATCCACTTTTTGACATTTTCCAATTTCTTCAATTTTGATTTCTATTTCAAAAAAATTCTCAATATCACAAATCAGTTCTATAAAAGACAAAGAATCAATACCTGTTTCTAAAAACAGGTTTGACTCTTTTGTTAAAATAGTTTCGTAAAAATTATATTTATT
>CAYJCT010000180.1:0-2086 GCA_964368745.1 uncultured Christensenella sp.
CATTTATAACAATTTCGTTATTTTTTTAAAAACAGATAAATTATATTTACTTGTTATTTGTATGTTTTGCAACTTTTTGTATAGCTTTCAGCAATTTGATAATAACTTCTAGCAGTGCAATAATGAAGTCCGCAATGTAAGCCAAAATGTAGGTATTATAGATTTTCTTAATATAACCTCTTTCTTCTTCTGTTAAAAAGTTGTTTTCTTCCATTAAACGAAGGGCAGTTGCGTTTGCTCTTTTTTCCACTTTAATGGTAAATAATATAACCAAAAAGGACAACAAGTAGTAGGCAAATCCAGCAAGCGAACAAATCACGGTGCCTATGCCAATACCTTGAAAGGTTACAAGGTCGATAACAACTCCCAACACCACAAGAGGAATAAACAACACAGGAGCAAACAGCACAAATGGTTTTGTGTAGGCAGTGAAACGATATAGTTTGCTACCCTCCTTGTCTTGCAATGCCAGCCCCACTTTCTGTGTGCCGATACCCACTGCAGTGATGCTATTTTTGTTCAAAATATTGCGTCTCAAAAAAATGGTCTTTTTATAAATGCTATAGTTGTTACCAAAACCCAGCGCGCCACCAGTGGACATCATAGCCCTCCACCAAGAACACTTTTTCACCGGAATTTCTTGCAAACCCACCATATCGGCAAATTTTCGCGCAGCCTCCTGAGCCGTCAAATTTTCCGAGTTTGCAATTCTGTTGAACTTTATGTAAGTGGTCCAAATAATAATTCTTGTAATAAAAGCAAACAACATTGCCGCTCCCAGCAGTATTCCAAGCACAATTATCACAATGGTCAAAATCAAATCTGTTGTTTCGGCACCAGTTAGCGCCACACTTCCCAAATTCATATTCATTTCAAAACTCCTTATGTTTTAATACTTTTATTATATTCCAAACCAAAAATCTAATCAAATATTTTGTCAACAGTTTTTTATAAATTGATAAATTTCCGCTCATTACACGGAAAAAGTCACACTATTTGCTTCAAAAAACACATCCGACTGTGTTTTTATTCTAAATTCATTAAACTTTTCTTCCAGTTCCAAGTAAACCAAATTTGTTATATTTATATTCGAAATCTCTTTTATTAGTGAAACAATAGCGTTCGTATCTTCTGTCTGCAAATTATTTATTTGCACATTATTTTCAATCAAAGCCATACTTTTATTTTTATATTCTATCATCATGCTGTTTTTTAGATATAAGACAAGCGTTTTAGTCTCATCTCCAAGAATAGTTCCAACTTGTGACAAATCCAGTTTAAAAAGGGTGTTCACAAACACAATATCCCCGCTAGGAAAAAAATCGCACTCTAAAAAAGTGGCCGAGATGCCGTCAAGACTTAACACCGCGTTCAAATACGCTCCCCACTCTTTGTCGGAAACCGTTAAACTGTCGGTTAAAGTAAAGCGACTTTTTCGGTATTCGCTCTCGTCAATTTTCCCGTTTTTCACAATTGACAAACCCGACACAGTAGACGCGACAAAAAAGTCTTGTTGATGAGTGTTGGAAATAAATCCAAACTCCTCCAACTCCGCTTCCACAACATTGTCACTAAGCAATCCTTCTAGTTCATCCAGTTTTGCGTTCTGAATTGATATATATAGTTGATAAACGGATGCAATAATAGCAATTATCACAATTAAAATAGTTATTAACCTTGCCCACTGCGACTGCGAATTTGTTTTTCGCTTGTTTTTTTTCTGCTCTTTTTTTGTTGTCATAGCACAAACCTAATAAACATATAAATAAGCAGTAACATCACAACCAACCTGCCCAAGCATCCAAACGGTCGCCATTTAAACAATTTCATACCAGCACACCTTTTATCTTAATAACAGAAAAGATTATAATAAAAATATAACTTCTAACTTATTATATTGTTTCTCTATTATAACTCAAAAACCATGCAAAACAAAAATATATAATGATTTTTTACATGTCATTAGATTTATTTTTTAATATTATTTTTTTCAAGTGTTAGGAATTTGGTTTTTATATTAATTTTTTTAAGCGTTAGTAATTTACTTTTGCTAAAGCAATACCTATCATTTTTTATAGTATTAAAA
>CAYJCT010000181.1:0-2065 GCA_964368745.1 uncultured Christensenella sp.
AATGAATAAATTGAATAAAAAAATCTATGCAATAACAGAAAATAAAACAGTTTTTTAAAAATTGAAAGTCAAAACCACATAAAAATCAACATAAACTGTTAAAGATAAATTAAAAATTAAATTTAAACAATAAGATGAAAAACAGCAAAAAATAAAATTGAAATGAAAAATAAAAAGAGGTAGAAAAATGATTGTAGACAGCCTAAAACAAGAAAACATGAACGCGCTAAAAAGCAAGGACCACAACGCCAGAGCCATTCTTAGCATTGTGATAAACAAGTATATGCAAATGCAAATTGAGGCGCGAAGCAATGATGGTGATGTGGGCGATGAGCAGATGATTAGAATACTAAATAAAACAATTAAAGAGTTGACCGATGAGGCTGAAAACTACAGCAAGGTGGGAAACGCAACAGAGGTGGAAAATATTATGCGTCAGCAAAGCGTGCTGCAAAAATATTTGCCAAAAATGTTAAGTGACGACGAGATCTTGAAGATCATCGCAAGCCTTGAAGATAATAGTCTGCCTTTTGTTATGAAACATTTTAAAACCAACTATGCAAGTGTTGTGGATATGAAAAAAGTGGGCGAATTATTGCGTCGCATTTAGTGGTTTAAAAAAACCAAAAAAACTTGAAAAACACTTGATTTTTTTGGTATTTACTATTGTTAAATTAACATCGATTTGTTATAATGAAATTGAAGTAGTCAATTGCTGTATCTTTTTGTGTGCTAGAAGCAAACTGATTATTTTCAATTGTGATGCTTTGGGATGGTTTAAAAATGGTAAAAAATGTATATTTTAATGATGCAAAAAACTCAATAGCCGAATTGTTTAATTCAGAATTTACAAATTTTAATAGCAAAGATTTAGAGCAAATTGTAAATTTCTTTTATAAACTTAGTAACTATGAGGAAGAGGGAACTAAAATTAGGCCCACTATTTATATCGCCAATAATGTCAACGCAATCACAAAAAATTTAGACAATTGCTACAAACTAATTTTGTTCAATGACCCCGATTCCTCCACCTTTAGAACACGCATAAAATCACTGTTGTATTTTTGCAAAAACGATTGGAATGTGTATTTAAACATCAACAACGAAGGCATTGAATATGGGCTTATAAAAGTGCTGAACAGCATAAAGGACAGGGCGCTTAGTGAGTTGATTTTCAAAAGTGAACAAACAAAATATTTCGAAAGTAAAATCTCACTGATTGAAATAAATGTTATCAGTGGCGGTCTAATGATTCTTAAAGGCATCAAGGGAAACAAAACCACAATTTGCTTTAATTTGAACAGCCAAATTGAGTTTGAGTGGGAAAACAACATTGAAGAGTTTGTGCAATGTTGTGTTACCAAAATAAATACGCGCAGTGTAAAAAAATTAAATGACATCAAAAACATATATTTTAATATGTTCCACAAACTATTTAAAGGAGTGCATGGAACGATAGTTTTGGTCGTGGACAAGGATTTTTCTGACAGAAAAGGGTTCCTTAGTGACGGTATCTGGCTGAAAGAGCCAATTGAATTGGGTAAATTGTTTTTACAAAGCAAAAATTTTAACGAAATAAAACTTATCGGTTATACCGACCTGATCACTTCTATGTTGAACTATGACGGCATAACAGTGCTAAACAATGCCGGAAAAATTTTGGCATACAATGTTTTTGTGGAAAGCAGAGCAAAGGATTTAGACAAGGTTGCAGGGGGTGCAAGAAAGCGCGCCGCCTACACTCTTGTGAAGAACAAAAACAGCAAAATCGTGGGTGTGTATTTCCAAAGTCAGGATGGAGACAACTTTTTTAAAGTCACCGAAGCCTACAAATCAAAGACCACCAAAAAACGAACAACAACAGAAAAATCTAAATTGGACAAGAAAAAAGACGCGGAACTAATAGATAGTTTAGAAGTGGATTTGTTGCAGGGGTAAAAATCTGCTAACTAAAAATTTGACGACTAAAAAATCTGATAAAAAAATCTGACAACAAAGTTTGATGTTATTTAAAATCCAAATTTATTTTTACAAAAATAAATTTAGTTAAACGAATCAACAAAAG
>CAYJCT010000182.1:0-2053 GCA_964368745.1 uncultured Christensenella sp.
CTTTTTGCTTACAGTCGCTTTCCTTTTCGCGCTTTAACAAATCTTTATGAATGGAAATATGTTGCAAAATTTTTGTTTCTATCCCTTTGTTTTTGCTAGCCAGTTTTGCAAATTCATCAGTTAGCATATAGCAAATATGCTCGTTGATGTGCAATTCGTGGTCATCAATCTCCTTTGGAGCATCCATGATGTGTTGGTTGATGAGTTTTAAGTTTTCTTTCTGAGCGCTATTTATTTGCATGGATTTGATGTCTTGCTCGCTTTGCCAGATTCCCACACCCAATTGCTGCAAAATTTTGCTTCTCACAGAATTAGAAAGGATGCCATTTTCATCATGCAATAGCCCAGCGTTAAGCACCTCAAAAATCATGCTGCGACGCTGTGCAATGGTGTCGTTCATTTCATTTTCATTTTCAAAAACCACATCCTCGCTGCCTAAATCAGATTTGCTCCAATAAAACATTTCCACATCGCCGTTGTCGCCTAAAATTCTATAAGTTTGTGGAAGAGTTGCAAACTGTTTGCAAAGCCTTAAAATCACCTTTGCCATTTCCATAGCGGAAACGCGAATTTCCTCGGCGCTGCCCACTAATCGCATGTCATCTTGCTCGATTAACAACTGCAATGCAACACCACTCATGTTGGTGAAAAGTTTTGAACTGTTAAACAAGTCACTCACGCCTGAAACTTTTAAAAATTCGTCTAACAGTTGATTTTCTTCTTTTTCAAACTCGGCAGGAACGGTGCCGCTCGATAGCAATTTTGGTGGCTCACTGCCTTGGCGATATATCAAAACTTTGCCCGGCGACAGTCCCTCTTCTTCCAAATTATCCATATCAATGGAGCCGTCTTCCACCGCCAACACGCCCATAGTAAGCCGATTAATATACTCATGTTTTCTGTTTTTAACACTATTGAAAGCGCGCTGAATGGGAATGCAGCGCTCCACCACGCTCATGCCCCAAAATGAATGAGGAATACTTATTGCATTTTGCTTAATAAACGGAAAAGCGCGTGTGCCATTTTTGCCGTTTTCGTATGGCAGTTCACCCAAATACACAAGGCGGTCGCCCGCAATAATAATTAGCCTGCCCAAAGGATGTTCCACTGTGGGCGTTTCATATTTTTCTAACACCAAAACATGGTCTTTTTTTATTTTTCGCCCCAGCCCCATGGTCACGGAATTGTATCCCAATCCGCCTGCATTTGCAACCGCTTGCATGGAAACCACATCAATGTCTTTGCCCATAACATCCACGCCCCAAATGGACTTGACCTTGTCTTTATGAAAGGCTCTTGCAAATATGATGCTCTTGCAGTCTTCAATGTTTGCGTGCGAGTCGCTGTCGGGGTAAAGTTCAAATGGAGTAACAATATTAACCTCAACTTCGCCCTCACGGATCATTCGGCTTTCTTCATCGGTGGCAAGGATTTTTCCTTTAGAATAATCCCATCCGATTTTATAAAAAACAGTGCCGCAAATTTCGCTCCAAAGCGTAGCATCTGCAATTATCTTACTGATATTTAGGTTTTTCGAGATAGCGTTCAATAGCTTTTTGCTCACTTTTGCCGAATGGATGTCCTTTTGCTCGTCGCTGAACGGCACCACGGCAACTGAGGGTCTCACGCGATTCAACTTGCTCAACCGCAATTCCAAAATTGGTGCAATATGATTATAAACACTGCGCTCTTCCCAAAAATATTGCCGCTGACTGTCCATTATTTCGCCGTTTGTATTGATGTAGGAAAACTGATTTCCCATAAAATAGTTGATGTTTAATTGCCATTTATTTTCAAAAGCGCGTCTTTCATGCTGCCGCGTGAAAAAATCTTCCAACACTTCCGCTACCAGTTCGTCGCAGTTTTCGTCCACATTATCAACCACTTTGTTTTGTGGCTTTATTTTTTTATTTTTTCTATCCATTTTTCCCTTCTTTTTGTTTCGTTATCTTTAATAAAAGTTTAATGATTTTCTTATTTTTTAACTTGATTGATTTTTTAATAAAACCATTGATGTAATAAAATCTTTAATTATTTTGTTTAATCTTAAAAA
>CAYJCT010000183.1:0-2026 GCA_964368745.1 uncultured Christensenella sp.
AAACATAATCTTAAATTTAAGGAAATCGACATTTGCTTTTTTAAAATTAGAGAAATATTAGCAACAAGATGTAATTTTGCAGATTAAATAAATTTATTATTAATAAAAAGTTTGTTTGGCAGTTTAAAGATTTGTTTTTAATTAGTTCAAAAATAGATGTTTCCAGTTTGTTTTTACTATTTATACATAAAAGTGTGTAAAAAGTAGTTGATTAATTGATACATCTATGTTACAATAAATCGCTTAATTTTAGAAAATACGCACCTTGTGCTATTTTAAAACGGTTGCCTAAATTTTAGGTTGTTTTAAGAGTTTGACGCACTTGGGAGGAATAAAAACAAAGGGGGATTTAAAAAATGTCAGTAATTTCTATGAAGCAGTTGCTAGAGGCGGGAGTTCATTTCGGTCATCAAACAAGGAAATGGAGCCCTAAAATGGCACAGTATATTTTCACTTCCAGAAATGATATTCATATTATCGATTTGGAAAAAACATCGGCGCTAATTGATGTGGCGTATGACTATATCAAGGATGTTGCAAGCAAAAACAAAACAATTTTGTTTGTGGGCACAAAAAAACAAGCGCAAACAGCAATCGAGGAAGAGGCAAAAAGATGTGGAATGTTCTACATCAACTCCAGATGGTTGGGAGGAACGCTAACAAACTTTAGTACTATTAGAAGCAGAGTTGAAAGGCTGAACAAACTTAGCCAAATGGAAAAGGTGGGCGAATTTAATTTGCTACCAAAAAAAGAAGTTATTAAACTAAAACTGGAAAAAGAAAAACTAGAAAAAAACTTGGGCGGAATTGTGGACATGGTACGCGTGCCTGATGTATTGTTCGTGGTGGACACTCGCAAAGAACACATCGCAATTAAAGAAGCAAAAGCGCTTAACATCCCAGTTGTGGCACTGCTAGACACCAACTGTGACCCAGACGGCATCGACTATGTTATTCCGGGCAACGATGACGCTATCAGAGCAGTTTCGTTGATTCTTGGCGCGATGGCAGACGCTGTTATCGAAGCAAAAGAGGGTGTTACACCTATAACTCATGGCGACGCTGTTGAGGGCGACGAAAAAGATGTGACCGCTGAGACTAGAGTGGAATTGGAAAAAGAATTTTTGGAAGAGAAAGCAGCAGTTGCAGAAGTGGTAGAAGCACCAGTTGAAAAAGTTGAAAAGGTTGCAAAAACTGAAAAAACTGAAAAAGTTGCAAAAACTGAAAAGGTTGAGAAAACTGAAAAAGTGGACAAAGTTGAAAAAACTGAAAAACCAAAAGTAGCAAAAAAAGCAGTAGAGACAACAGAAGAAACTAAATAATAGTGGCGCTGTTTATGGCTAAATTTTTATTTTAAAACAAATTGGAGAATCAAATTATGTATACAACTGAAGATATTGTAAAACTTAGAAAAAGAACAAGCGCAGGCATGATGGACTGCAAAAAAGCGCTAGAAGAAACTAAAGGCGATTTAGAAAAAGCCGCAGAATGGTTGCGTGAAAAAGGCATTGCTGCTGCTGCAAAAAAAGCAGACAGAATTGCTGCAGAGGGTGTGGTTTATTCCTACATCCACATGGGCGGAAAAATTGGAGTGCTTGTGGAAATTAACTGCGAAACCGACTTTGTTGCACGCAGCGAAAACTTTCTTGATTTTTGTAAAGACATTGCTCTTCACATTGCAGCATCAAAACCTGAGTATATAACAAAAGAAGAAGTTCCTGCAGAGGCAGTTGAGCATGAAAAAGAAATTTTAAAAGCGCAAGCGATCAACGAGGGCAAAAAGCCTGAAATCATAGAAAAAATGTTGGAAGGCAGAATCAAAAAGTATTATCAGGACATTTGTTTGCTAGAGCAAAGTTTTGTTAAAGACACAGACAAAACCGTTCAACAATTTTTGAATGAAGCAATTTTGGTTATCGGCGAAAAAATCAACATCAGAAGATTCACTCGCTATGAAATGGGTGAGGGACTTGTAAAAAGACAAGACAATTTTGCTGAAGAAGTTATGCAACAAACAGGAGTTTGT
>CAYJCT010000184.1:0-1997 GCA_964368745.1 uncultured Christensenella sp.
ACGCTACTCAATATAAAAGTTAAATATAAATATAAAATTATAAATTTAACAAGAAATAATATAAAACACCATTAAAAAAATCATAAAAATAAATCTAAAAACAAACAAAAATTTAAAAACAAAAACCATAAATATAAAAATTATATGGTTTCAAAATAAATAATCAAAAAAAAGGAGAAAAATATGGAAGAAATACTTGAAATGAAGCGACATAGCATGAGCCATGTGTTGGCAAAAGCGCTGTGCAAGCACTATGATAATGTGGCGCTGGCAATTGGGCCTGCTATCGACAATGGATTCTATTATGACATCGACGCCGACAGTGTTGTGCGCGAGGAAGATTTCGACGCAATCGAAAAACTGATGAGACAAATTATTGCAAACGACGAGCCGTTTAGAAAAGAGGTTATTTCAAAAAAAGAGGCACTTAGCCTATTTGCAAAGAATAAATATAAGGTAGAAATAATCAACGAATTGCCTGAAGACGAACAAATCAGCGTGTATTATCTAGGCGACGATTTTGTGGATTTGTGTCGTGGGCCTCATGTGGAAAACACAAAAATGTTGCGCTCATTTGCTTTTAAAATCAACAAAATAAGCGGTGCTTATTGGCGTGGCAACGAAAAAAACAAAATGCTACAGCGCGTATATGTTTTTGGTTTTGAAAAAAATGATGAACTAAAGGCGCACTTAAAAATGTTGGAGGAGGCTGCAAAGCGCGACCACCGCAAACTAGGCACGGAGTTGGATTTGTTTTTCTTGTCGGAGTTTTCGCCGGGTTGTCCATTTTATATGCCTAAAGGCGTTGAGTTGAAAAATGAATTGATAAAATTTTGGCGCGAAGTTCATAAAACCGCAGGTTATGTGGAAATTGAAACGCCCATAATTTTGAATCGATCACTGTGGGAGGTTTCTGGGCATTGGAATCACTATAAAGAAAACATGTATCATTTTGCAACCGATGATGAAGAGTTTGCCATAAAACCTATGAACTGCCCGGGTGGAATAATTCTCTATAAACAACATTTGCACTCCTATAAAGAGTTTCCGCTGCGTGTGGGGGAATTGGGAAAAGTGCATAGGCGCGAAGCCAGTGGCACACTTCACGGGCTGTTTAGAGTGCGCAGTTTCACTCAGGACGACGCGCATATTTTCATGTTGCCTACTCAAATTGAAAACGAAGTTATGGAAGTGTTAAAATTGGTAGACGAGGTTTATTCCAAATTTGGGCTTTCTTATCACTTGGAACTGTCCACCATGCCAGACGACCATCTGGGCGACGAAAAAGACTGGCAATTTGCTGAAGAATCGCTAAAAAATGCACTAATCAATAATGACAAAGGCTATGTGATCAACGAGGGCGACGGCGCATTTTATGGACCTAAAATTGATATTCACATAAAAGACGCTATTGGCAGAACATGGCAGTGTGGCACCATCCAACTAGACATGCAAATGCCAAAGAAATTCAACATTGAGTATGTCGACCATGAGGGAAATAGGCGCGAACCAGTTATGATTCACCGCGTGATTTATGGCTCTATTGACCGATTTTTAGGTATTATCACCGAAAATTTTGCAGGCGCTTTTCCGCTGTGGTTATCTCCCGAGCAGGTGCGTGTGCTAAATGTGAGCGAAAACAGTTTAAACTACGCTCAAAAGATAAATGAACAACTGCAAGATGTAAAAATCAAAAGCAATATTGACGATAGAAATGAAAAAATCGGCAAAAAAGTTCGTGACGCGCAGGTTAAAAAAGTGAACTATATGGTTGTTGTGGGCGACAATGAAATGAGAGATGGCACCATTTCTGTGCGCCATAGAAAAAATGGCGATTTAGGAAGCATGACTTTTCAGGATTTTGTGGAATTGTTGCAGAACGAAATCGATACTAAGAGCATAGTTTAGAAAAATCCACTTAAATGCAAAAATTAGTGTTAAAAAAAACCTCAAAATTTTGAGGTTTTTTTATTTATAATTTAGATTTGTATTTTATT
>CAYJCT010000185.1:0-1969 GCA_964368745.1 uncultured Christensenella sp.
ACAGTGTTTGTAAAATGGTAAGCCATGCTATATAATAAATACTAGTAATTAAGCAATGGATTTAAGGGCTTTTGCAAAGATCATTTAGTAGAGTAAGACTTAGAAACTTTTGCTGATAGAAAAGCTACAACTTAGAGCTTATGTATAATAAGAAGTTGAAAGAAAGTAAAAAGTTTAATATTAACAATTTTTAATGATGTCATTAAGTTTTAAATAAGATACGATTAGTCAACTGTTATTGTAATATTAATAATTTTTAATGATTTCATCAGGTTTTAAATAAGATACGATTAGTCAACTGTTCGTCTTCAATCAGTTTGCCTCCACCCAAAATGGATGTGTGCTCTGGCTCGCTGTCCACAAAAACTTTTAAGTTTAGGCGCGACGATAAAAATTTTTCCACCCCAGTAACATTTGCAAGTCCACCGCATGTTAGTACGCCATTTTTCCTTATCTGCTGAACAGTTTCGAGCGAACAAGTGGACAACACCTTTCGAACACTCTCCACAATTTGTGAAAAATATGCCACGGCAATGGGGTATATCTCTTTTGACGACACCTGCAACTTGTTTTTTCCTGCAAAGGAAATGCCCGAAAGTGTGGTTGAGCGAATGTCGTTAGTGTGAAGAGTTGTTATATCACGCTTGATAGTGTTAATGTGACTATCGTTCAAAAGCACTTTATGATTTTGCAAAAAGTGTTCTTTTATTGCGCCATCCAGCACATTTGCGCCAGCGTCCACAGAGCCTGCAAACAAAATATTTGCCCCCGCAACAATGCCGATGTTCACAAGACCGTGTCCGATGTTTAGCAAAAGATATGTGTCGATGTTGATGTTTTCTTTCATTTTAATGTAGGCAAGCAGTATGCTAGGCACAATTACCACGCGAGAAATATTGAGTGTGTAGAGAATGTTTTTGTAAACACGCTGTTCTTTTTCGCTAAGTCCAGACGAAAGAGAAAGCACAACCCTGCTGTTTTTAAAAAAACTCTTTTCCTCGATTTTTTTAAAAAATTCTTTTAGCATAAGTGTTGCGGCGTCTAAGTCCGCCACCACGCCATCTTTTATAGGAAACACCAAGTTATGAAAAGGGTCATTTTTGGAAAAACTATTAATTGCAGCAGCGCCCACTTCCAGCAAAAATCTTTTTGATTTTCGCTCTTCAAACAAAACTGCAGACTTTTCTTTAAGCAAAATACCTGCATTTTTCTTGTAAATCATTGTATGCATACAACCAATTTCAATACAATAATCAAATGACATTCTGCTCCTTCCCTCCCATTTTTTCTTTGGTACAATTGGAAATCTACTTTAAATTCAACTGCTGTTTAAGTGCAATTCAACTGCAAATAAATCTTGGTGTGTCATAATTTAACTTAAATTTAATCAAATGTGATAAAACTCAAATCTAACTTCAGTTCATCTTTGGTAAACTATTGGTTATAGCTTATATTTAACTATAGTTCATTTTTGGTGTAATCTCAATTCATCTTTGCTGCAATTACATTTCAACTTTACTGCAATTACAAATTCAACTTAATTTTAATTGCAATTTTTAAAAAAATTACGAAATTAAAAAAAATCAGTGAAATTAATTCTTAATACAACTTGATTGTAGCATAAAAGTTTGCATTTTCATAATTATTTTTTCGCTTTACTATTCACATTTACATAAATGTGTGTTACAATGAAATTGAAAATAATTATAAAAAATTATACACTATGAAATTCTTACTTTTAATTAAAAAATAAAAAATTCGGGTGAAAAAATGGAAAAAACAAATCAAAAAGACAACATGAAAAAAGACTTGAAAAATTTGGAAAAAATGCGCGCAACACTTAACAAAAAGTTAAGCCGTATGACGGACGATGAGTTGGAAAACTTTTTTGAACAACAGTCGGCTGATGCAGTTGAACTTGCAAAAAAAATGTCTATGAAAACAGAATAGCAAAGCATGTATTTTTATG
>CAYJCT010000186.1:0-1937 GCA_964368745.1 uncultured Christensenella sp.
TTTATAAGCAGTTTATAAATTTCTTTTTTATAAGTTGTTTTTGATTATTCTTTTCACAAGACACTTATTATTTTTTATCAAGTTTCTTATCATTTTTCTTTAACAAAATTTTTATTTTTTTATTGAACAAGATACTTATTATTTTCTTTAACAAGTTGATTATTATTTTTCTTTAACATGATGCTTATTTCAAAAAACACTTATTTAGCAAAAATCTTTTTTGTTTATAAATTTTAAACATACAACCACAAAACAAAAAAATAATTTTGTTGACAAATTATCTGCTGTTTAATTTAATATCGCCGCACAACACATCCGAATAAGAATAGGTCAAGCGATCAAGATCAGCCTCGCCTTCCGCCCTAATCATAAACATGCTAGGATAAACTTTATCGATGAATGCGTCGAGTGTCACAAATCTGTTGCGACCTTTGTTCACCACCACTTTTAACCTTTGACCCTGTAACTCTAATATTTTATTTCTAATGTCCTGCAAGGACTTATTTTGTTTTCGCATAATCCATCCTTTTTAAGATAGTGTTACCATTTTTGCACTTTTTATTCTAAACCACACCAACATCAATTGACTCTCCCGACTTTGCATCCTGATACATAACCCAATAGCCATTGCCCTTCACATCACTAATATCAGTTGGCAACCATTGACTGTAACTTTCAAGATTGGCGGGCGGACTGGTTGAAAACTGTCCGGGAACACCATAACAAATATACTTTATTTCGTCGCCGTCATAAATCAATCCAATAACATAATTTTTTCCGTTGTTGTCAGCGTCAACCCTAACCCACTTGCTGTTTGGCACAATGGCATCAAGTTTTTTTTCTGACGGATATTTTGCAAACAAATCATCCACTTGCTCGCTAATCAAATCATAAAAACTCTCATCCATTTCCTCATTTATAATTTCATCAAGTTCATTGTCATTCGTTTCGAACAAACTGGCAAACGCATTTTTATCATCTTCCAGTGTGATGACCCTCTCTTCCAACTCCTCCATTTCACTAAAACTATCGGGCGAAAAATAGTGGGCTTCTTCCTCAATTTCTTCCTTTGCCAAGTTGTTATGTATTAACTTGTCGACCGCTTTCTTGTTGTTAAAATCACCTGCGATCTCAGCATTTTGGCGCAAAAAACTTTTTTTACTATTTTGCAAATTTTCTCTTTCCGTTTCTTTTTTCTCAGATAGACTACTCAAGGTTTCCCTGCCCCTCTCTTTCAAACGGCTTTGTTTTTCTGTTTCTCTTAAATCCGCAATTCCGCGTGTCAACTCTTTAAGCGATTCTATAACTTTTGTTTTATAGTCCACCATCATGGCAGCACTTCCCCAAACCAAAGGCTCAATTTGACCATCGCGCTTTCGCACAAGTACACAACCAATCTGTGCGTTTATGTCAAAATCATCGACTAATTTGAAAATATATTGTAGGTTATTGTCTAAAACTACATTTTGCTTAAAAACTTGCTTATTGTCTACGCTAAGCCCCAGCACTAAATCCAATGTGTCATAATCAGAAAAAAGTTTCAATTGACCCATAGTTCCATAACTGTTTCGTTGGATGATAAGAGTGGCAAATTTTTCTCTTCTGCTACTATTTTTATCTGAAAGCAATATGGTTTTCTTTAAATATTTCATCACTTCTCCTTAAAAAAACATGTACATTTTTTTCTTGTCAACATTTTCTGATAATATTATATATTAATAAAAAAAGAAAATGTTGCATTAAACATCGTGATAATTTGACTTGTATTGTAGGAACTGCTAGATTTTTGTAATATTAATTAAAATTAACAAAAAAGAATTAACTGCAAGAGCGCATTTAATTCTTTTTTAACATTCAAAATTGTTTTTTTCAACTCTATTTTATTAATGACTTATTTTGATTTATTAATATTGTAATTTAGTAATATTCTATTAATG
>CAYJCT010000187.1:0-1913 GCA_964368745.1 uncultured Christensenella sp.
ACAAGATATTTTTTAGGTTGGAAGATATCAGGTAAAATTAAAAACATTTATAAAATAATATTAAGTATTTTAAAAAAAAATTAATAATTAAATCAGATTATATTTAAAAATTAGAGAGTGTGGAGGCATGACATGAAAAAAAATGTGGCGATTGTGTTTGGCGGAGAGAGTTGTGAGCATGACATTTCGATTATCACCGCAATGCAGGTGAAAGAGGCGATAGATAAGGAAAAGTATAATATTTTTCCCGTGTATATTTCCAAAAAAGGAGAGTGGTTCACCTTTTCGGAAAGTGATTATTTTAAGTGTGTGGACGATAGTGTTCGGTTTAAAAAAGTTTATTTTTTGCCAGATAGCAAGTGTCTTTTTATTGAAATGTTTAAGGTGTTTAGCAGACAAGTGGAAATTGATGCCGTGGTTTTGGCTATGCATGGAATGAATGGCGAGGATGGAAGTATTTCAGGTTTGTTTCAGTTGAACAAAATTCCATGCACATCGCCGGGAGTGCTGTCGAGCGCGCTTGCATGTGATAAAATTGTGTTTAAGAAAATTCTTTTAGGCTTGAATATTCCGTGTGTGGCGTCTACGAGTTTGAGTTTTGATGATTATTGTTTGAGCAGCGACGAAAAATTGACGCGACTTATTAAGGGAATTTCTTTTCCCGTGATTGTTAAACCTGCGAATTTGGGCAGCAGCATTGGAGTATATGTTTGTAATGATTTAAGTTCGTTTGTGACCAAATTGAAGTTGGCATTTGCTTTTGATGAAAGAGTGTTGATTGAAAAATATATTCCCAATTGCAGGGAGATAAATGTTGCAATTTATCGCGCGGGGAAAGATTTGGTGATTTCTGAATTGGAAGAGCCCATAAAAAAACAAGAGATTTTGGACTTTTCGAAAAAATATTTAGACAGTGGAAAAAGCATAGGTCTAAACAGCATGGATAGAATAATTCCTGCAAAGTTTAGCAGGCAGGTTAAGTGTAAAATTGTTTCGATAGCAAAAAAGTGCTATAGTGAATTGGTCATGAATGGGGTGGTGCGGTTTGACTTTTTGCTGGATGAAAATGAGAATATGTTTTTGTGTGAGGCAAACACAATTCCCGGGGCTTTTGCAAATTATCTTTTTAAACCTAAAAGAATTTCTTTTTCAAAACTGATTGATGATTTGATTGACAATTCCATTAAGGTTGCAAAATCAAAAGACGGTTTGGTTACAACTTTTGAGAGCAGTGTGTTAAAAGACATCAATTTGAACGGCGTTAAAAAATAGATTAAAAATTTATATGTTTGTTTGATTAATGTTGCAAATATTTTTATTTATTTATTTATTTACTTATTTACTTATTTATTTATGACTTTATTTATTATCTATTTCATTTTTTATAAGGTTTAAAATCGCGTCTGTGCCGTTGACTAAAGATTGAGATGACATGTTTTTTATGATTGTGTTTCTATGTTGATAGAGTTGTTGTATGGCTACTAGAAGTGTGTGGGGATCAAGATTTTCTTGATATAATATTTCTGCGTGGCCGTTTTTTTGGAAATATTCTGCGTTGTCAATTTGATCTCCGCGTGACTGAGTTTTTGGCAGGGGGATTAGAAGCATGGGTTTTTTAAGAGCCAAAAACTCAAAAATGCTGTTGCTGCCTGAACGACTGACAATAATATCTGCAGTTTTGAAAAGGTTTTTAATATCGTTGGTAAATTCAATTTGAGCATAACCATTTTTTTTGATTTTTGCATTGATATTGTTTTTGCCCACGATGTGAATGACATTAAATTTGCAAATTAATTTGTCAATTGAATTCCACACACTTTCGTTTATCGCTTTTGCGCCCAAACTTCCGCCCATGATTAACACAGTTGGTTTTGAGGAGGAAAGTTTTAAGTCTTTTATGGTATTTTCTTTGT
>CAYJCT010000188.1:0-1906 GCA_964368745.1 uncultured Christensenella sp.
ATTATACTCTTATCAGTATTAATCAACCCAACTTAAAAACTATTTTAACCTGTGCAAAACCCCTACATATCGCGTTCAATCTCGATTTCAATGTCGTTTTCCCTCTGAAAACCTCGGGTACAGCTACCATCTATGCGCACATCTTGCACCTTGCCCAACTCTGTTTCATTCGCGTTCATTTCACTCGCGTTCATTTCATCCGCACCCATTTCGCCGCCCGCTTCCATTTGTTTTTCATAGACATAAATTTTTGACGCCGCTGTGGCTCCCAGTGCAAACCTAGTCTGCTTAACATTAACCATCAGCCCATTGCTCGATTTATTTATCACGCTCACTTCCGCGCCACTAACAAATCCCAGTTCCATATATCTTTTCCTGTCATCTTGCTTACCTTTCACATCATCCACAATATATGCGTTGTCAATGGTTGCAAACAATAATGGCAAAATATCTTTTTTTTCTTCCATGGTCATCCCCTCACAATCTTAGTGGATTTTAGTATAACATAAAGCAAAATAAAATCAATATACAACCAAAAGTTTAGTCGCAATATTTTTTGCACCATGATTTTTAACACAACTATTTAACTAACAAATTTTATTGCCTTAACTGCAACTGTCACAATTTTAAACATCATAATTTTTTGCAGCCACAATCTCTAATACAATTTTATCATAGTTTTTTTCGTCATAACTGTTACTGGTATTTTTTAAAAATATAATCAACATCAGCAACTAAGTTGTGTGAAATTATCTAACAAAAAACCACTATTTAGCCTGCATCTCCACCACTTCTGCCTTGCTGTTGTGAATCTCAAGTGAATAAGTGATGCTTTCCCCAATTGCCTTGTCGATGTTGTCGTCTTTCACGCCCAGTTCATTTTTAATCACATCTTTGTCGATAAAACAATTGGATGTCATAAGTTTCACAAATTTCACAGGATTAAGCCCCGGCTCAATGTTTTGTTTTTTATAATCTTTTGCCATTTTATATGACGCCAATTTATATAAAAAGGTAGGAATTGTAACAATCTTTTTATCTTCGCAACCCATATATTTGTTGATTATTGCAAGCAACTCAGTCCACTCCATGTTAAACCACCCCACAGGATAGCACTTGCCTCCCTTGCCTTTTTCCACCGCGCCCGCGATGCACTGACCCACTTGGTTGACGGTTACCATTGTAGTTCCGCCTTTAGGATAATAGACGGCTTTTTCCATAGGCAACAGTAAATCAATATAAAGCATCCAAACCGGCTTTCGCCCCTTTTGCGCACCAAAAATATATGGCAATTCCAACACCATAACTTCCATTTTGTCGTCATTAAACGCCAGCGCCTCGTTTTCCTGATCAATTCTGCTTCGGATGTATGGATGATGCTTATACAAATTCAACTCTGGTCTAGTTTTTGCAAAATGGCTAAAATAAGACCCCAAAATAACCGACTTTTTCACGCCCACGCTCTTTGCAATAGTAAGCAGACGCACTAGCGGTTTTATGTTAAACTCATAATATTTGTCATACACGGGAGGTGCAAATTCAATTCTCTCATCCACGCCTGCAGCATACACAAAAGTGTCGCACCCTTTCATCAACTTTTTCACTTCACTGTCTTTTAGCGAATTAATATCCATCAAATGCGACTCCATTTGCTTTGGAATGTTCGCGCCTTTTGGCACTGGTGGCAACGAAACCGAAACCACACTGTGACCTCTTTTTATCAATTCTTTAGCACCTGCTGCGCCCAGCAAACCCGTTCCGCCAACCATAAATATTTTCATATTTCCACTCCTTTTATAAATTTATAAAAATTATTTTAAACAGTTCTTTTTAAAAAATAAACTTACTATTTCAAAAATTAACTCATTATTTTTTTAAATTCAATATAAAATTTTTAAATCAATAC
>CAYJCT010000189.1:0-1904 GCA_964368745.1 uncultured Christensenella sp.
TAATAGAAAGAAACAAATAAAAATTAAAATAATAAAAATTAAAAAACTTAAATATTAAAAAACTTAAAAATTAAAAAACTTAAAAATTAAAAAACTTAAAAATAAATAAAAAAAGGATTAATAAAATGTGGGAACAAATTGTTAATTTGGCAATCAGCAATGGACTTTTTGCGGTATTGTTTTTGTTGCTTTTGGTTTATGTTTTAAAAGATAGCAAGGGCAGGGAAATTAAATATCAAAACACAATTAAAGTTTTGGGAGATAATTTATCCGTTGTGAAAATCATTGCACGAGAAGTTGACGAAATTGGAGAAGACATCGAAGATATTAAAACCGATTTGGCAGTTGTAAAAAACAATGTTCAAAAAACGACTGAAATTAGAAAAAACAAAGTGGAAAGCAAAAGCAGTTTGTCAGAAAATAAGGAGATAGCATGAAAGTAGATTTTAAATCGTACACCTTTTGGGTGGCGCTGACGGGTGCAGTGCTAATACTAATGGAGAGGCTAGGGAGCGCATTTGATTTTTCGCTAAGCGGGGAAGTTTTTGAAGGGATTATTTTTGCTATTTGTGGGGTGCTGGTGGTGCTGGGTGTGCTAAACAAAAACGACCATAATGACGAAAACAATGCTGATAGCGATGATAATTTTGTTGATATTGATGAAAACGATGTCGACAAAAATGATGAAAACGATACCGATGGCGACAATAATTATGTTGACAATGCCGACAATAATGAAGAAAACAAATTGAATAATTAATATAGAAAGAGTTTTTTGCTGATAAACATTCTTGGCAAGAAACTCTTTTTTTGTTTGGAGAGTGGGGCGAATTTGATATATAATAATTATGTTAAATCGAAAAAAATAATTTTTGCTAAACTAATCGATAAATATTTTTTGAAGGAAACATTTGCCCATGATGTTTAAAAACACTTTTAGATTGCTTTTTTCAAACTTCCACATAGTTTGGAAGATTTTGCTATATATGCTGCTTGTGCTTGTAACCACTGCTTTCATTGCATATTTTGCATGTTTGCCAATTGTGAATCAACTTATGAGGGGTGGATTTTTTGATGGAGTGGGCGTGGCTTATAACAGTTTTTTAACCAACACAAATATTGCTCAATTGTTTGAGTCTATTTCGCAGTTGACCACTTTGTTTGTGGATATAATTGCATCAAACATTGCAAGTTTGCTTTTTTATATTATATTGTTTTTCTCAACTACCATTTTGTTTTTTGAATTTTTCAAAAATATGTACACCTTTGCGGTTTCCAACTATTTATATATGTTTATGAGCAACGGCGTAACTTGCAGTTTTTCCAAAAGTTTTTTTGAGAATTTTGGCAAAAATGTGCGCTACCAATTGCTTAACTTAATAACTGTGTTGCCACTAAAATTGCTGGTGCTTTATTTAGTGTTTTTGTCGTTTAAATTATTCGCAGTGGGCGGAGTGCTAACATTTTTTGCGCCATTCATTTCCATTTTTGTCTACACTTTGCTGACTGCACTAATAGTTACCGCGTTTAGTTGTTGGGTGCCCACCATTGTGAGCAAAGACTATTCTGTAATAAAAAGTTTAAGAGTGGGCTTTTCCGTTATGACAAAACGATTCATAAAAACCTTTAGCAATGCGATTTGCCTTGTGTTGACCGTGATTTTCTTAAATGTTTTTGTGGGAATCTTCACTTTTGGCGTGGCGCTGTTAGTTACAATTCCTGTGTGTTCCATGCTTTATGCATCTTTTAATATGGTGTCGTTCTACACCAGTTCGGGCATGAGATTTTATATCGACACAAACAGCGTAATTGCTCCTAAACGCATGGAGTTGACCGATTCTCTTTCGCATTTAAAATATATTATTTAAAATATGTAACTTAGAATATGTAATTAAGAAGTAAGT
>CAYJCT010000190.1:0-1884 GCA_964368745.1 uncultured Christensenella sp.
GTCACATACAGTCTGTAGTCCAACTTTACGCTTTCATCTATTAATACGAAAAGGGAAAGAGTGCCTTCCACAACATTATTTATAAGTGTTGGGGAAACCATACCGCCTTCATCTCTTGCAAAGATGTCGGTCACGAACACAGTGTTGCCCGAAGTAACAATAACGTTATTAGGGCCTGTTATTGTGTTAACCTCATATCTAAATTCTTTGGATTGCAATTCTTCCAGTTGTGTGGCAAAATCAACATTCTGCCCATCTCTGAATACATCTTTAATCACATAAATTGGCTCATCCACGCCTGCAGCATAAACATTAAGTGTTACAGTTTCTAAATTTTTCAAGTATGGTCTACCTCTGTTTACTCCCTCAGTGTCATTCATAACAAATGCCTCACTAAGAGTAAAGGTTTTTCCTCCTAAATTGTTTAAGTCAGCAATTTTAGAAACTTGAACTTTGCTGATAGCATTTCTATAAGTCACCTGTTCGTTATCGCCATCAGGTATTAGGCTACCTGCGCCATTTCCATAAATTCTGCGAACTGGAACAATAGTGTAAGATCCTCCATCTTTGTCAAAATAATAGTAAGCATTTTCAAACAATGTGTCACACACAATTTCGTAGTTTGAGTTAAAATAAATTTCGCCCACAAAACCTGCAACCGCCTCTGCCTCGTTCACGATTTGACGATATTCGCCCACAATCATATCAGCAAAAGTGTTTTTAAAGGTGGTAGTAACATTTACACTTGCGCCCGTCACACCCACATATTCAATTCTGCCCACAAACAGACCTGCCCACTCTGTGCTTAGAGCAAAGCCAATTTTTCCAATAGCATAACTGTCTTCAATTAATTTTGTATTGTCGCTGACTCTGCCACTCGATGACATATAGCCAATGAATCCGCCCGAATAGTTTCCAATTTGAGAGTTTGCACCTGAACCAATTTTTCCAATTGTGCCTTTAGTGTAACTTCCCTTAACCGTTAGGTTGATGCTTTCCACTGACCCGATAAATCCGCCAATGCGTGTGCCAATGAAATGAAGGTCAACATTACCTTCGTTGTAGGAGTTTTCAATCAGTGTATCGTTTGCAAAACCATAAAGTTCAGTTGTTGAACCTGCTCCACTTAAGTTACCAATAAATCCACCCACGCGGTCGCCCGAGCCATAAACTTTTCCTAAGTTAAATGAGTTCTTGATATAAGCCACTCTGAATGCGCTTCCAATAAAGCCACCAATGTAACTTTTTGTTGCCGAATTTTCTTCCACGGAAACAAAGCCCGTGTTATAACAATTTTCAAAACTTGAAAACTTGTCCTCAATAACAAATTCGCTTTGAGTGTGGTTAATTCTAACATAACTTGTCGCACCCACAAATCCGCCAATATAGGAAGCAGACCCTTGAACATCTGCTTCGTTGTAACTATTTTTTATTTCCACGCTTGCAGTATATGCTACAAAGCCTGCAACATAACCCGCCGCTGCCGTAACTTTACCTGAACTGTAGGAATTGTGAATATATATTGCATCATAAATTTCATCGCGGTTATAAGTTGGTTTATTGTAGTTGTTACTATGCATTGTTGTGGAAAGTAGTGCCTGACTTGCAAAACCTCCAACATATTGATTTCCGCTAACCTCGCCGTCAAAACTACAATTGTCTATGCGAGGGTTTTCCATTATTCCGCCAAAACCACCCACGTAGTTTGTGGTTGCCGTAATATTTCCTGTAACAGTAACATTTTCAGCAAATATACTGTGCGTTCGGCCTATTACACCAGCAACATAATTGTCTCCAAAAACATAGCCAGCATTATCATTGTCACCAAAGTTGGAATTGGTCACCACCAATTCATAAACATAACCAAACAAGCCTGCAACATAA
>CAYJCT010000191.1:0-1874 GCA_964368745.1 uncultured Christensenella sp.
TATGTATAGTATATATTGTTTATTCAATAGTTGTTGTTTGATTTAACAGATTGAATTCAAATTGTATTTTTTAGTTAATTGTTGGTTAATTTAAGATATGATTTGACTTAATTTCTATATATTATATTTTAAATATAATTCATATGTCTTATCATCCAGCAATTTAATATATTCATATATAATTCAACTTGGATTTTCTTCAACCACATTCTATAATTTCAATTTATATTGTAATTTTATATATTAATAACTGTATACTAATATCATTTTTTTGCAGTATTAATTCAATATTTTTTAAACGAATATCCGCCAAAAATCGCCACAACACATCACATTTTGAAAAAAAATATACACATAATAAGTTATGACACTTCGCGCATAAAAAGCGTTGTCGAAATTTGTTTAATTTTGTGCATATTTTTTTTCTTTATCCGCATCATAATGGTATATGGAGAGTGTTTTTGTGTTAAAGAATAAAGTTATAAAATTTACTATTTTCATTATATTATCAATTCTACTGATAATGGTTTCCATAAATATTCCCTACGAGTTTATTTTGTTTTTGGACGACAATTCGGTGCTGACGGCTGATGAATTTAACAAAATAAGAGAAAATGATTTTTTTAAAGTTTCCTCGCTTGCTTATGCTGCTAATAGTGAAGTTGACGAAGAGGAAATAAAGCAATACGAAGTGCAATATAAACTTTTTAACCTCTTTAATATAAAAAATTTAAAAATCAATGTTATAGGCAAATCAAATGTGTTTGCAGGCGGAAATTGTTTGGGTTTCACGCTTGAAGGAAAGGGCTTAATTGTTGTTGGCGGAAGTTTTGTGCTCACCAAAAACGGCCCCGTTAATCCTTTTAAAGCAGGCGGGCTTGCAATCGGCGATGTCATAACAAAAGTGAACGATAAAGATGTGGTAAAAATTGGCGATTTGATGGACATTATGGACTCTTTAAAGTCAAATGACGCGCTAAAAATCGGGGTTGTTCGGAATGGCGAGAACATTGTGCTTGAAATTTCGCCCTCACTTTGCAACCAGACAAACAAATATAAACTGGGACTTTGGTTAAAGGACAATACTGTGGGCATCGGCACACTCACTTTTGTGAACGACCATACCAAACGCTTCGGCTCTCTTGGTCATTCTATCACCACCGACAGCAAAAGCGCTTTCGAAATTTCTGGTGGTGAGATATTTTCCTGCGATGTTGTGGGCGTTAAAGAGAGTGCGTCAGGAGTGGCGGGGCAGTTGATTGGCATATTTTCGCTCAACGACGAAAAGAAAGGAAATGTTGATAAAAACTGCAAATTTGGCGTTTATGGCTCAGTTAATTCAAATTACTACTACAAAAACAAAAAGCCTGTAGATATCGGAGGTCGATTTACTGCAAAACCGGGCAACGCCAAAATTTTATCGTGCGTGGACGGCGAAAATGTGAAAGAGTACGACATAGAAATCATTAAAACCAACCAGCAAAAATCGCCGCTTGAAAAAAGCATGGTTATTAGAGTGATTGACAAAGAACTGCTAAAAACCACGGGCGGTATTGTGCAGGGCATGAGCGGCAGCCCCATTATTCAGGAGGACAAGTTGGTGGGCGCCGTGACTCATGTTTTTTTGAACGATTCCACAAAAGGATTTGGAGTTTACATTGACTGGATGATCGATTTGTAGAATTTTTTGAAAATCAAAATGATGATGAATTTTTTATATTTAATTATATTGTATTTTTCCTTGCGCTCGAACGCTTTTTTCTATAAAGATTGTAAAAAAAAGTGGTATGACTTTAATTTAATTGTATAAAAGAAAAAGTCACATTTACAAACAGTTTTTTATAAAATAATGAACAATGCACCAAAATAAAATG
>CAYJCT010000192.1:0-1869 GCA_964368745.1 uncultured Christensenella sp.
ATCCTTATCCTTATAATGATTGTAATTTTATTTTAAAATCTTCATCCTTTTGGTATTAAAAAATATATTGGTTAAAGAAATATATACTTAAAAAAAAATTTGGTTAAAGAAATTAACCAAATTAACAATCAAATCGTTTCGATTTTATAAAATGCGCTTTTTGTTAAACAAAAATCAAATCTTAAAAACGCTTATAAAAAGTGTTTAAATTGCTTTATATATTTTTACTTTTAATTATAAAGACTATAAACCTCCAGCAGGTTTTCTTTTACAATGTCATAAGAATTTTTAACAACTTTATTTTTTCCAATCAAATACTCCAGCGGAATAATAAGCGCATTAATCAAACGCAAATTCTCCAGCCGTACTGCCTCATTTAAGCCTTTAATAATGATGTAAACTTCCTCTTTTTGCTCCAGCCTAATTTTATTGTCTCTCAGCACAGTGGAATACAAATCATTTAGCGACACCAACAATTTTGCAAACAAAATCTTTGATTTTTCTTTTAAACTATTAATTTTGCTTTCTCTAATAACTTCTTCCATATTAATCTGATTTTCCTCTAATATTTTTGATTGTGATTTTATTAACTCGCCCGTCTCGTCCACTTCCAATTCGTTAAGCACAGAGTTTTTAAACACCAACAAAATGTTGATTGCAAAGTTTTTATAACTTATGTTGTAGCCGTCTGCACTATAAAAATTTTCGTTAATGAAATTCTGCAAATTTATTTTACCATTTTCCACATCTAACAGCAAACAAAACACAAAAGCAATAATTTTTTTCTCATCATCTGGCAACACAAAGTTCGCTCCATTCACTTTCGCGCTCGACTTGGCTTTTTTGAACTCTTGCCTGTAATCAAAGTCCATCAAACAATTTGCAAACAAATTATACAGTATTTCACTGTTAGAGATTGCCGATAAAATGTTTTGGATTTTCACATCCGACAAAATAAATCTGCCGTCTATCATTTGATTACACGCCAAAAAAAATTCCTTTAGTTTGCTTTTCTCATAGTCAGTAACTGCCAAAACTCATCTCCTAATCTTTTATTATATTTCTTTATAAATTTTTTAGCAAATATTTAATCAACTTTTCTAAAACTAGCAACTAATTTCAAATATTTTATTGATTTTTCTAAAACTAGCAACTAATTAAAAACATTTAGTTACAGACGCACAAAACTTCTCAAAAAAAAAACATAAAAGATTTTTTCAAATCCCTCTCCTCAGTTATCTAAAACAATTGAAAAACAGCGCACAATTTGCTATAATTAGTCGTTGGAGGCAATCATGAAATTCGTTCAAGATGACACGCTAGGAAAACTAAAACTTCTTTTTATTTTAGAAAAAATGGAAATCCCACTAACTGAAAACAGCATAATCGACATCACAACTGGCAATAAGTGGCTAAACTATATGGATTGCATCGATATTTTATCGCAACTTATGCAAATGAATTTTGTGTATAAAATCGAAAATGAAACCAATACTGATGACTTAAGATATGCCATAACCTATGGCGGAAGAGAATGTCTTAGTCATTTTTACCAACGCATCCCACAAAGCCTGCGTGAAGACATCACCCATTTTGCTAAAGAAAACAGAATGAACTTCAAACGCAGTCAGGAATACATTTCAGAATACACAAAAAATGTGGATGGCTCATATAAAGTAACATTGAAGATTAAAGAGCCACTTGTGAACATGACACTGCTGGAAGTGAGCATAAAAGCGCCCAACAAAAGCACTGCCATTTCCGCTTGCAACAAATGGAACGAAAAAGCTCCAAACATTTTTGAATTTTTGTATGACAACATTTTGGACAACTAGAAACATAGCGAATTTGACTTTGAAAACTTATGAT
>CAYJCT010000193.1:0-1864 GCA_964368745.1 uncultured Christensenella sp.
TAATAATACATAAATGACAAATATAAAAAATAAAAAAACATAACGAAATTTAAAAAATTTAATAATACATAACTAAAAATATAAAAAAATTATAAATACATAACGAAAGATAAGAAAAAAATTAAAAAAATGAAAAATATAAAAAAATTAGAAACTCTTTAACTGGAGGATAAATGAAAGATTTTGAACTAAGTGAGCGAAAGCGGCAGTTGTTGTTGAATGCTGTTGAGAGTTACATTGAAAACGCTTTGCCTATAACGAGTGAAAAAGTGCAGACTAATTATTTTCAAAAACTGAGTTCTGCAACGCTTCGTAATGAGTTGAATACGCTGGAAGAAATGGGCTTTTTGAAACAGTTGCATACTAGTGGCGGCAGGATTCCTACCACCAAGGCGTATCGCTATTTTGTGAACAATTTGATAACTTCAAAAGATTTTAATTTGGAGGCAATTGCAAAAATTGAAGATAAATTTGTTAAAAGAAGTTCCTTTCTTTTGGAAGTGTTGGAAGAATTGGCGGCAAAAATAAGCACTATTGTGAACTATCCCACCTTTGTGCAGTTGAAAAATTATGACAGCATAATTTTGGAAGGAATTAATTTTATTCCGCTGATTACCGACGATATTTTGGTGTTGCTTCAAACAAATGCGGGAATTTTAAATAACACCATAAGTTTGCAGTCCGCAATAAGTGAAGAAAATTGCAAAGACGCCAGCAAGTTTTTAACGCAAAACTTGGCGAACAAAAGTGTTGTAGAAATTCTGGAAAATTTTGACTATTACAACAATTTGTTTAAATCGCAACTTAAATATTTTCAGGAATTATTTTTTTCATTAACCGATATGTTAAAAAACTTCACGGTGCAAAAAGCCAGTTTTTTAAAACATGGAAACACCACAAAATTGCTAAAAGATTTTGAAAATAAAGATATCAACAATGCAAAGAAGTTTTTAAATTTTATTGAAAATGAAGATAAAATAAAAAATATCATCCAAAACATTGATGACAACACACAATCGGATGTGGTGTTCTCCATTGGAGAAGAAAACACAATTGACGACAATGCTGACTATAGTATTGTTAAAGCCAATTATTCCTTGGCAAACGGCATAGTTGCAACCGTGGGTGTGGTGGGGCCAGAGCGTATGGATTATGCAAAAGTTGCTTCCATATTAAAATATATTGCTGATGAAATGCCGCGAGATGATAACAAAAACAATAAAGAGACGGGAGGCAGTGATGCAAAAAAAAGAAAAAAAGATAAAAAATGATGCGAGCGATGAAAATAAAATTGATGAAAAAGATGTGGAGATTTTAGACGCCCCTCCATCAAAAGAACAAGAATATTTGGAAATGGCGCAAAGAATTAAAGCAGAATTTGAAAATTATAAAAGAAGAAATGCAGAAATCTCTTCTCGATGTTACAACAACGGAGTGGGGGATGTGGTTGCAAAACTGCTGCCAGCGCTCGATAGTTTTCAGCAGGCAAAAAGCAACATTAAAGAAGAGTCTGTGCTGAGCGGAATTGACTTAATATATAATCAGATACTGGGCGCGCTAAAAGAGTTTGGAGTGGAGAAAATTGAGTGTTTGGGCGCAGCGTTCGACCCCAACCTGCACAACGCGGTGCTAATTGGAGCAGACAAAAGTTATGAGGACGGCACAATTTTGGAAGAGTATCAGGCAGGTTTTAAATGCAAAGATAAAATTGTTCGGCATTCCACCGTTAAAGTTAATAAGTTGTAAAAACGAAGGGACTATTGGATTTGTTGAATGTAATATAATTTGATTTCATTTTAAACTGTAGACTTTGGTTGAAAATAGAGACATTTTTTAGTTTTAAATAAATGAAATAAAATAACAT
>CAYJCT010000194.1:0-1840 GCA_964368745.1 uncultured Christensenella sp.
GTTTTATTATACCAAATTTTATATTTGAATTAAATGTCGCATTTAACTGCCAAATTTAAATATGAAAATTTTTAGATTTCTATTTATCTTTTAAATATTTTTCATATAAATCAGGTCGATATTTTTTGGTTTCGCTTTCCCTTTGCTCCGCTTTCCAGTTTTCAATGTTCTTATGATGTCCGCTAATCAGCACATCTGGCACTGTTAAACCCATAAAGTTTTGTGGCCGAGTATACTGCGGTTCTTCCAGCAAATTGTGCGAAAAGCTCTCGTTTTTAGGGCTGTTTTGATTGCCTAGAACATCGGGAACAAGGCGCGATATTGCATCCACCACAGCCATGCAAGGAATTTCTCCGCCCGTTAAAATAAAGTCGCCAATGCTAATAACTTTGTCAACCAACAGGTCAATAACACGCTCGTCAATTCCCTCGTAGTGTCCGCAAATAAAAATCAGGTGCGAGTGTTTTGACAACTCTTCTGCCATATTTTGAGAAAAAACCTCACCTTTCGGCGACAAGTAAATCACAAAACTCTCACTAGTTTTAACGCTCATAATTGCGTCGTATAGAGGTTCAGGTTTTAGCAACATTCCCTCTCCGCCACCAAAAACATAATCATCCACCTGACCGTGCTTGCTTTTGCTGAATGCACGAAAATCAATAATGTTTAAATCAATTAAATTGTTCTCCACCGCTTTACCAATCAAACTACATTTAAGTGGCGCAAACATCTCAGGAAAAAGTGTAAAAATATCAATCTTCATACGCAATCTCACTTAAAATATTAGCGTCTAGCACCACTATTTTTGTTGTTGCGTCAAAACTTTTAACAACATCTCTGGCGTTTGGAAAATACACAGTGCTATCACGCATTGTAATGGTAAACACATCGGCTGCACCAAAACTCTCAATTGCAGTCACTTTTCCCACAACCTCATTTTCGACTACAACTTGCGCTCCAATCAAATCAGAAATAAAATATTCACCCTTGTCCAATTTCACATTTTCAGAAAATTCCAAAAAAACAGACTTGTTGCGAAGAGTTTCCGCACCATTGCAGTCGTCAATTCCCTCAACTTTTAGCACCACAAAACCAGATCTAATAGATACTTTTTGTAACGCATATTTTTTATTCTCAATAAAAATATCGTTGATTTCTTTAAAAACGGAAAAATTTAGAGTGTTGGGTGCAACTCTAAATTCTCCCTTTAAACCTTGCGGTTTAGTTATAATTCCAACTTTTTCAAGACTCATACTAACTCCTACAAATTACAAATCTTGAATTTTAACAATATACTTAACGCTATCACGATTGGAAATAGACTTTATGATTGTGCGAATACTAGACGCAATTTTGCCATTTTTTCCAATAACTCTGCCCATATCGGCTTTGTCTACTTTAACTGTGATAACACAAGTTTTTTCATTTTCAAAATTTTCAGTGATTTCCACAGCGTCAACATTTTCCACCAAACTGTTCACCAAAAACTTTAACAACTCCATCACCATAATTGCTATTTATCTTCTTTTTTGGATTTACTAGTTTTAGGAGTTCTGTTTTTCATAGGTTCTAGAATGCCCATTTTAACCAGTAGAGTGCGGGCTGTTTCAGTGGGTTGAGCACCATTTGCCAACCATTTTTTTGCTTTTACTTCGTCAATTTTGATTTCAACAGGTTGTGTCAACGGATTGTATGTTCCGATGTTTTCGATGTATTCTCCATCTCTGGCTTTTCTCGAATCTGCAACAACAACTCTGTAGAAGGGCGATTTTTTGTCTCCCATTCTCGTAAGTCTAATTTTAACTGCCATTTATTTCTCCTTTATAATGTAAAATATATA
>CAYJCT010000195.1:0-1834 GCA_964368745.1 uncultured Christensenella sp.
CAACAAAAGTGAAAAACCTCAAAATTTTAAATTGGAAGTATAATGAAAAGTTTTTTAAAATTTATTAACTCGAGAATGCTTTGTTTACTACTTGCATTAGTTGTAAATTTTTTGTTGTATCTTGTTTTATTTTTAACGGGCGATATTGTATTTTTATTTGTATTTAATGTGCTGGCAACCATAGTTTTTATATTTTTTGGTTCCGAGAGTTATTCGGGCGAAAACCAAAAATTCAACATTGCACTGCTGATGTTGTTTGTTTCTATTTTTGCGTTAACGCTTTATATGTTCACAAGGCGCAAAAAAATCAGCAAAGAACTAAATCGTAAGTGGCAAAAAATAAAAGCCGACACCTACAAAGTGCTTAGCACTTCAACTTTAGCAAACGACAATTTGAAAAAGGTGAACGACACTGCGGCGAAAATTTCCACCTACATCGAAAATGTAACCAACATGCCACTGGTGGAGAAAGGCGATTGCTCATTGTTTGTGTCGAGTGAAGAGTTTTATGCTGCGTTATCTACTGAAATTAAGTCTGCAAAAAGGTTTGTGTTAGTGTCACTTGCAGTTATTCGTGAAGGAAAAGTTTGGCAAAACTTTTTTGATTTAATTAAAGAAAAAGCGTTGCAGGGTGTGGAAATAAAATTGATGTATGATGATATCAACAATGTGGAAGCGTTCAAGGACAAGCACGCGTTTGAAAAATTAAAAAACCATAAAATTGACGCCATTGCGTTTAACAAAGTTTCTCTTTTTACCAACTCAATTGTGCATTCCAGAAATAAAAGTAACATTTTTATAGTTGATGGTACATGTGCTTTTTCTTCTACCATCGAGTTGTCGGACCAGTTTATTGAAACGAAAACGCGCGCGGTTCAAAAAATTGGGTGCGCCGCAAAGGTTACTGGTGATAGTGTTTTTAACATTACTGCAAATTTTTTCTATGGCTGGCAGTTGTTTGGCAAACAAAAAATAAACATAGAAAAATATAAACATAATTTTTCTACTAAAGGAAAATCTAAAAATTATATTCAGCCTTTTAGCACGCTGCCGTTTAATAACGAAAACCGAAACAAGCATATTTATATGAATGCAATTAGCAGTGCAAAATCCAGCGTTTCTATAATTACACCTTATTTGTTGATTGACAACGAAATGAAAAATATACTTAAGATATGTGCAAAAAGCAATGTTGATGTGAAACTTGTGTTGTCGAGTGAGCAAGACCAAAAATGGAAGGAAGTGCTTAGCACTGCCAATCTTGAAACACTGTTAGATAACGGCGTGAAAGTTTATATTTATAAAAACGAAATGGTGAAATCGAAACTAATGTTGATTGATAAATCCATCGCAGTAATTAATGGCGGACACTATAATTTTAGAAGCATGAACTCGCATTTTGAAGATGGCGTGGTGGTTTATGGAAACGACACACTAAACAACAAAGTGCAAAATATTTGTGAAAAATTTATGATTAACAGTTATTTACTGACGGCAAAGGACATCAAAGAACGCTCTATAAAAGAAAAAATTTATGCTGGTTTTTTGAAGATGCTTTGGGTAATTATGTAGGCAGTGCTAGTTGACGCTTAGGCGGTGATAAATTAAGCCGTGTCGCGTTGCATCTCATCTCATCTCATCTCATATTATCTCATCCAATTTGGCTAGTGAGCAAGTGAAGTGATTTTTAACATAAACTTAATAAAAAATTAATTATAGAAAAAGTGAATTGAAATTATTTTTTAAAAATAAATTATAAAAAACTAATTAAATAAAAAACGATTATTTAGAAAGATTATTAAATAGAAAAATAATATATAGAAAAATAATATAT
>CAYJCT010000196.1:0-1829 GCA_964368745.1 uncultured Christensenella sp.
CCCAAAAGGCCAAAGTGAATATTTTTTTGTTTTAAAATTATAATTAGTATGCGTTTTACAAACTGATATAAAATTTTTAATAAAAATTTGTTCTGGTAACTATCTTTAAATTACAATCGTTTATCTGTTTATAATTATTTTTTTAATAATTAATGTCCAAACATCTATTTTGCATAGTCTACGCTTCTGGTTTCCCTAATCACATTAACTTTAATTTGACCAGGATAATCCATTTCTTTTTCAATTTTTGCTGCAATGTCTTTCGCAAGGAAAATTGCCTGCTCGTCGGTCACTTCAGATGGTTTTACGATGATACGAACTTCCCTACCCGCCTGAATTGCAAAACTGGAATCCACGCCTTTGAAACCGTTTGCGATTTCTTCAAGTTGCTGCAGTCGTTTAATATAAGTTTCCAGCGATTCTCTTCTAGCACCCGGTCGTGAGCTGCTGATTGCATCCGCCGTTTGAACAATGATTGCCTCAAGTGATTGAAATTCCACATCGCCATGATGCGCGGCAATACAATGAATAACTTCTTTGCTTTCTTTATATTTTGTGGCAAGGTCCACGCCAATGGAAATATGCGTTCCCTCAACTTCGTGATCCAGCGCTTTTCCAATGTCGTGAAGCAAACCACCACGCTTCGCGATTTGTTCATTTGCACCCACTTCCACTGCCAGCAAACCTGCAAGATAGGAAACTTCCAAACTATGCTTTAAGCAGTTTTGACCATAACTGGTTCGGTATTTCAGCCTGCCAATAGTTTTAACAAGTTCAGGATGAAGCCCATGAATGCCTGCATCAAACACTGCCGCTTCGCCCTCTTCTTTTATGGTGTTTTCAATGTCACGCGTAACTTTTTCCACCATCTCTTCAATGCGCGCCGGATGAATTCTGCCGTCAAGAATAAGTTTTTCCAGAGAGATTCTCGCAATTTCTCTTCTCACGGGGTCAAATCCACTAAGCACTACAGCCTCAGGTGTGTCGTCAATAATTAGGTCAATACCGGTTGCGTTTTCAAGCGCCCTGATGTTTCTGCCTTCCCTTCCAATTATGCGGCCCTTAATTTCTTCGTTAGGCAGCGCAACTGATGTAACGGTCACCTCACTTGTGTGGTCGACTGCGGTTTTTTGAATAGCAAGGGTCACAATTTCTTTTGCTTTTTTATTTGCGTCTTCCTTTGCTTGCTCTTCGATGTTTTTAACCAAAATTGCAGCGTCGTGTTTTGCTTCATTTAAAAACTTGTCCACCAACTCTTTTTTTGCTTCGTCTTTAGTAAGTGATGAAACACGCTCCAATTCTTTAATTTCTTGTTCAATGATTTTATCATGCTCAGCAATTTTTTGCAAAATTACATCTTCTTTACTTTTCAAATCATTTCTGGCTTTTTCCAAGTTTTCGCTTTTTCTTTCCAAAGACTCTTCTTTCATGTTGATGAAATCTTCTCTCTGAATAATTCTATTTTCTGATTTTTGAATTTCTGATCTTCTTTCTTTAAGTTCGACATCGAATTCAGATTTTAGTCGGTGCACTTCATCTTTAGCCTCTAAAACAGCTTCTTTTTTCATGTTTTTTGCTTCGTTTTGTGCATCCTGAATAATTGTTGATGCAAGTTCTTTATTTTTAATACCTTTGCTTTTCTGAAGTTGTAGGAATAAAAATATCGTTGCAGGCACAGCAACTGCCAGTGTTGAAAGTGCCACAATTAAACCTAAACTAAAACCCTCCAATGCCAATAAAAACATTGTGTTCATTTTTTTCTCCTTGTTTTAGTTTTGAATTTATGCAAAAAAATATATTAAGATAAATATAATATTTGAAATTAATAC
>CAYJCT010000197.1:0-1812 GCA_964368745.1 uncultured Christensenella sp.
CTTTATTATAATAAAAAAACAGAGAAAATCAAACAAAACTGGGATGATTTTTTTCACTTTATTTAAAGTGGCTAAACTTGAGTTTCGCGCTACCAATATGTTTGACAATACGCGTTCTTTCGTCATACAATTAATTAATATTTTTTAATTTTTGTGATAAAAGTCGTGAGGTAAAAAGTATGTGTAAGTTTATAATTGTAACAGGTGGCGTAGTATCCAGTTTAGGCAAAGGCATAACGGCCGCCAGTTTAGGTCGCTTGCTAATAAACCGCGGACTTCGCGTTGCGGTGCAAAAACTTGACCCCTATTTAAATGTTGACCCCGGCACAATGAACCCCTCTCAGCACGGCGAAGTTTTTGTGACTCACGACGGCATGGAAACCGACCTCGACATTGGTCACTACGAAAGATTTCTCGACCTGAACTTAGACAAAAATTGCAATCACTCCAGCGGAAAAATATATTCTACTATCCTAAAAAAAGAAAGACGCGGCGAATATCTTGGCTCCACTATTCAGGTTGTTCCCCATGTTACAAACGAAATAAAAACTCGCATCAAAGAGGCAAGTAAAGGCGCTGATGTGCTAATAGTTGAGATTGGCGGAACAGTGGGCGACATTGAAGGGCTGCCTTTTTTAGAAGCGGTGCGACAACTAAAATATGAAGTTAATCCTCACGATATTTTGTTTATGCATGTGGTATTGCTGCCCTATTTAGAGGCGGCAAAAGAACTGAAATCCAAGCCTGCTCAACACAGCGTTAAAGAACTCACCAGCCTTGGCATCCAACCCGACATGCTTATTTGCCGCACCAGCAAAGACATTGTGATAACAGAGGAAATGAAACAAAAACTAGCCATGTTTTGTAATTTGCCATCCACCAATCGCATCATTCACAACAGAGATGCAAAGAGTTTGTATCAAGTTCCACTGATGCTGGAAGCGGAAGGAATAGACGAAATTGTGGCAAGTCATTTACAACTTCAAAGCACAAAATCTAACATGACTGAATGGAAAAAAATGGTGGACAAAATCTTGTCCAAGAAACCAACAATGAGTGTGGGCATCGTGGGAAAATACACTGATGTTGCTGATGCATATTTGTCGATAACTGAATCACTTCACCACTCCGCAAACTATAACGGAATCAAGGCCAATGTGGAACTGGTGGACGCCGAAATGATTGAAATAGAAGGCGCACAAATCTTAGAAAAATTTTCTGCAATTGTAGTTGCTGGTGGCTTTGGAACAAGAGGCGTGCAAGGAAAAACTATGGCAGCACAATACGCTCGTGAAAACAATGTTCCCTTTTTAGGAATATGCTTAGGCATGCAAGTGGCGCTGATTGATATTGCCAAAAATATTTGCAATTTAGAAAATGCAAACTCGCTAGAATGCGACCCCTCCACTCCTCATCCCGTGTTTCATTTGGCAGAGTGTCAAAAAGATGTTGTCAACAAAGGCGGCACAATGCGACTGGGAAATTTTGCTTGCGAAATCGTAAAAGGTAGCGTTGCACACGAGTATTATAACAACGACAATGTGCTTGAACGCCATCGACATCGCTACGAGTTTAATAACGATTATAAACAAATTTTTGAAGAAAATGGAGTGGTTTTTTCGGGCATAAACCGCGAAAACAACTTGGTGGAAATTATGGAACTTAGCAATCACAAATTTTTCATAGGTTGTCAGTTTCATCCAGAATTCATCAGCCGCCCCTATCGCCCACACCCACTGTTCGTGGGTCTTATAAAATCAGCAAAAGAAGAATTGGAACGTTTATACGGTATTCAGGTTCTTGTTATTCAAG
>CAYJCT010000198.1:0-1796 GCA_964368745.1 uncultured Christensenella sp.
GTAGTTTTATCTGTATATATATTGTGGTTTTATCTGTATATATATTGTGGTTTTATCTGTATAAATATTGTAGTTTTATCTGTATATATATTGTTGTTTTATCTAAATGATGGTTATTTTTTACATTTTTTCAGGCACTTCAATGCCAATTATTCCAAAACCTAAGTTCAGCGTTTTTAGCACCAGTGCGGAGAGGTTTAGGTAACTGTTTCTCTTTGCCGCTTCCTCTTGCGTTAAGATTTTCACATCGTTATAAAAAGTGGAATAACTAGCCGCTAAATCATACAATGCGATGCAGATATAGTGTAGTGAATTGTCGTTGTATGAAAGCATTAGTGCGTCGATAAACTTCAATATCGAAAGCATAATTTTTACAGTTGCGTCATCAATTTCAATTGCGTTGGTTTGCCTTGTACCTTTGCTCAAAAGCGAGGCAATTCTAACGGCGGTATACTGCAAATATGGTCCTGTTTTGCCCTCAAATGTCATGAATTTATCAAGGTCAAACACATAATTTTTGGAAATTATATTTACTAAATCGCCAAATTTCAACGCTGCGATGCCTACTTTTTTGTAGATATCAGTGGCGTCTTCCACCTGATTTTCCATTAGTTTTTGATAGGCTTTTTCCTCCACCAAGTCAATTATATCATCTAAACTTGGCACAGAACCATCACGCGTTTTAAAAGGTTTTCCGTCTTTTCCGTTGATGGTGCCAAAAGTTATGTGCACCAACTCGGTGTTATCGTCCACAATTCCTGCAAGTTTCACGCTTCTAAAAACCTGTTCAAAGTGCATGCTTTGGCGGTTGTCAGTAACATAAATGATGCTATCGGGAGAAAACTTGGCAACGCGATCATAAATTGTTGCAATATCGGTCACCACATACAATTGCGTGCCGTTATGCTTTTTCAAAATTGCAGGCGGCATCGGTTTTGCATCATTTTCATTTTCCACATCCACCACAAGTGCGCCGTCACTGATGTACGCCAGCCCTTTTTCTTTAAAAATTTCCACAACATCGTCCGCAATGTCGCAAACGGTGCTCTCGCCGTTCCATATATCAAAAGACACATCTAGTCTATCATAAGATTTTTTTATCATCTCAATGCTAACACGGCGCATCTCATTTCCAATTTCATGGTAGCCAGCAGTTTTTTGCTGAAACAGAAGAGTGATATCGCTTGCGCGCTGAGCAAATTCTTCATCCACCTTTTTTCGCCTATTGGCTTTTGGGTAAACCACACTCAAAATTTCAGGTGTGATTTCCAACTTTTCGCCACCCTTGCCAAAATAATAACCCATGTCATAATCGTCCATAAATTGAGCAATGGTAAGCCCCATTTGCAAGCCCCAATCGCCCAAATGCACATCGCCAAGCACATTGTTGCCAAAAAAACGATGTAGCCTTTTTAAACTCTCGCCAATGATTGCCGAGCGCATATGCCCAATATGCAAGGGTTTTGCAATATTTGGTCCGCCGTAATCAAGCACAATTTTTTTAGAATGCTCGTTTTTTTCTATTCCCAGTCTGTCGTCCAAAAACATTTCGCTTGCAAGGGAGGATAAAAAACTGTTTTTTAGTTTGAAGTTAATAAAGCCGGGCGCAACCACGAAAATATCGTAATCTAAAAGCATACGACTTGCAACCTCTTTTATTTCTTCAGCAATTTCAAAAGGCGGCCGCGACAATTTTTTTGCAAGCAAAAAAGTGCTGTTGCATTGCAAGTGCGAGATGTCTTCACGGTCAGAAAAAGAAACCTGCAGCGTCTTCGTGTCGTAATTTAGAGCGTTGA
>CAYJCT010000199.1:0-1788 GCA_964368745.1 uncultured Christensenella sp.
TCTTATAGTTTGCTATGATAAAAAAACTGTAAGCAGCATGTTCGCTTTATTTTTTTAAGACTGCGTTTATAAAAAATTTCATCATTTGAATTTTTTTCAAATCACAAAAAAAGCAAATTAATCATAAATTTTATTGACATCAATTATGTCTTTGTGGTAACATTGCATTGTTGTAATGAGCGTCTGAAAAACAACAAAAAATCGCAAAAAAGCATAAGTGAGTCATGGCACCATAGCCAAGCGGTAAGGCAAAGGTCTGCAAAACCTTTATTCCCCAGTTCAAATCTGGGTGGTGCCTCCAATAATATGCTGGAGTGGCGGAACAGGCAGACGCACAGGACTTAAAATCCTGCGATGGAAACATCGTACCGGTTCGATTCCGGTCTTCAGCACCAAAATGATTGTTTAAAATCTTGTTTTTTGCACTTAAACCCCAATATATAAAAAGGTGTTGTATGGTTTTAGATGGTTTGGCAATATTTTTCGAATCTTTTAAGTGTGATAAGAACTGTCCCTATTGTATTGCAAAAGATAATGTGCAGTTTTTAAATCCGACTGAAAATTTTAAAAATTTTGAAGATATGATTGCACGAATTAAAGAGAAAGGATATACTTTTGACAAATTTATTCTATCGGGCAATGGGTAACCCTCTTTAAAAGATTACAAAACTTTAAAACTTATCGTTGATGCGGTTAAAAAACAAAAAGAGATGTTTAAGTTTCTCAGGTTTTATACATCGGGAAATTTATTCTTTGAAAAAGAGAAGTTTGAGCTTATTAATAATAACTTTGACCAAATAAATATTATGGTAAATTCTTTAGATGAACAAAAAGATTTGGAAATAACCGGATACTCAAAGAATATATGGAAAACAGAAAATATAAAAAAGTGCAAAAATATTAAATTAGATATTTTGCTTACCCAACATTTGAACTTAGACACATTCTTCTATGATATTGAGGCAAAACTTAAAAATTTTCCAAATATAAAAAAGATAAAGTTAAAAAGACTTAAAAGTCACGGGTCTCCAACTAAACAAAAAAAGTGGATAGACGAAAATTGTTTGTCGGAAAGTGAGATAATAATATTAAAAGAAAGGATTGCTCAAAAATATAAATCGAAGCAATCTGACAAAGATAATTATTTTGTAATCAATGAAACATGCAGGCTGGTTTTAAGAGATGCAGGAAGAAAAAATCCTACTAAGTGGATTTTTATAAAAAACGATAAATTATATAATTATTTCGATAAAGAAATCTTCTTAGATGATATTCAAGGGGGATTTCTATGAAAGAGGCATTTATAATGTAAAAACCAGAGCCTGCTATTTACGCAATAGAGATCATGTCGGAATTGGAAAATTCTAACTATATCATTTCAAAAAAATATTTGATTGACGATTAGATGAAATAATTAAAACTGAAAATTTCGCACTAACATAAGCCGATTTTGATAAGCTAACAAATGAATTTCCAGTTTAAAAACACCAAAGTTTTACTGCAGTTGGATATTATGATGTTTTATAAAAGATTTAATATATTTTTATATCATAAAAAAAAGCTACTTATTGGTACTATGACACATGTAAATGCAACTAAATGTCTCCCTTTTAGGAGACATTTTTTGCATTCACAATTGCATAAATACTGACGGATTTATGCAATGTGTTTCGTGCATGCAATGTGTTTCGTGCATGCAATGTGTTTTGTACATACAATGTGTTTTGTACATACAATGTGTTTCGTGCATGCAATGTGTTTCGTGCATGCAATGTGTTTTGTACATAC
>CAYJCT010000200.1:0-1779 GCA_964368745.1 uncultured Christensenella sp.
ACATGTGCTTTTGATTATTCTATCATTATTATGGATATATTTTAAACTATTATAATGGTTGAATAAAAAACCTGCGCAAATTAGAAAAATTTCTGTCCCCTTTGAAAAACAAATTAAATATGTTTTGTTATTCAACCTTGTGCACAAATATTATTTTTTTTCGGATGTAGGTGCGATATTCCTTTAGTCAAAAAAAACTTCAAGATTTTATGTTTTTAAATTCCGATAATTAATGATGCAATGTTAAAGTAAATCAACACCACGCAACAGTCCAAAATGGTGGTTAGCACGGGCGTTGCCATAACAGCAGGGTCCAGTTTTATTTTTTTTGCGAAGATGGGAAGCGAAAATCCTAAAAAGTTTGCAATTAAAATAACCAAAAAAAGAGTGGACGCAACGGTCAGTGCAATAAGAGCATTTCCCTGTTGCAAAAATACGATAACAAAATTGAGCGCACACAAAAACACTCCAATTATTATGGAAACTCTTGTCTCTTTAAAAAACACACTAAAATAATCTTTAAATTTTATTTCGTTAAGTGCCATACCTCTGATGATAAGAGTGGAGGCTTGCGTTCCACAGTTTCCGCCCGTGCCCATAAGCATAGGCATGCAGGCAACCAGAGCAGGCACTGCAGCAAACACGCTTTCGTAGGCAGTGATAAGTATACTTGTGAACACCGCAGAAATCATCAAACATGACAACCACACAACGCGTTTTTTAGCAAGAGTTAAACTGTTTGTTTTCAAATATGGTTGGTCGCTGGGAGCCAATCCACTCATTTTTTCGAAGTCCTCAGTGGTCTCTTCTTCCAGCACTTCCATTGCGTCATCAACGGTAACAATTCCCACCAACCGCTGTTCGTTGTCTACTATGGGAAGGGCCAGCATGTCATATTTGCTAAAAACTTGCGTGATTTTTTCTTTGTCGGTGGATGTTGTTTCAAAAACCAGACTGGTTTCCATAATGTCTTCAATTAAAGTTTTTGGTTCGGCAAGCAACAGGTCTTTTATGCTGACAACGCCCTCCAACACGCGCTGTTTATCGGTCACATAAAGCACATTTATGGTCTCCACGCTATTGCCCATTTTTCTGATACGCTTAAATGCATCACTCACTGTGGTGGATTTTTTTAGGTCAATAAATTCGGTGGTCATAATTGACCCCGCTGTGTTTTCGTCATATTTTAACAACTTGTTAATATCTTCGCGTGTTTCTTTGGTGGAATTTTTAAGCACTCTTTCCACAATGTTTGCAGGCATTTCTTTAATAAAATCAACTGTGTCGTCAATGTCGAGCATGTCAATCATGGCGGAAAGTTCTTTGTCGGTAAGGGTTTTCACCACCAGTTCTTGCATAGAACTGTCGATGTAACTAAAGACTTCAGCTCCTTTATCTTTGCTTAATAGTTTAAAAATAAATATTAAATCTTTTTCGCTTAATTCCTCTAACATCTCGGCAATGTCTGGCACAAGTGTTAGGTTTAAATATTCTTTTAGTTTGGAATACTGCTTTTCCTCTAAAAGATGAAGTATCGTTTTTGTCATTGTTTTTCTCCTTGTTGAAATTGCCTGCAAAAACTTTTGTTTTTTACAAAATAAAAGACAATTGAATTTGGAAACTTATAATTTTTTTTAATCGTCTCTAAAAATTCAATCGGGCGTAAATACTTGCAGGTAATTTTTGTCTAAAATAGTTGTGGTTGATTGCTTTGCAGTTAAAAAATAGAAATGGTTGACACTAGTCGAATAAACAAATTATATTTATTAAGTCTATAGT
>CAYJCT010000201.1:0-1777 GCA_964368745.1 uncultured Christensenella sp.
ATATTTTTCTAACCGCACTTGAAAATATTTTTTAATTATTTATCAACTATAATAATCGGGTAAATCATTTTCAATCAACACAACATCGTCCTTTCCCAATGAATTTAAGTAGTTAAAAACTTTTGGCGAAAAGCAATCAAAAAAAACTATTTGGTCTTTTTTCATGCCTCCAGCAATTGCACCATTAAAGAGCGCCTTTTTGTTAATATTGTTCACAATAACCAACCTATCAGCAATAAACGCAATCTTTTTTCCAAAAATATAATTTTCCGTATAACTTTCATCCTTTAACTCAATCAGTCCGGGAGTAATCACAGTTTTATTTTTTCGATTCATTAAAGATAAAACATCCAGCGAACAATCCACACTAACGGGATTTGCATTATATGAATTGTCAATAAGTAGCGCATTATTTTTCAACAACTTGCTCTCCATGCGATGCGGAATTTGTTTTATTTTTTTCACTCCCACTTCAATTTCTTTCTTACTCATCCCCAATTTATGTGCCACCGCAATTGCAAATAAAATATTTAAAATATTGTGTTTTCCCAGTAGTGTTGTTTTCAATTTCAAATATAACTCATTATTTTTGAACACCTCAAAACTACTTCCCTCCTCATTCATCACAGCATTTTTTGCAAAAAATACATGTGAATTATTCAGCGTCTCCATGTCATCAAACAGCGTCACACCACATTTGCTCTCCGAATATTTACTAAACATTTTACTCGTGTGTTCGTTATCTAAATTAAAAACCATAAACCTATTATTCCCATGCAAATTTTCCGCCAACTCATATTTTGTTTTAACAATATTTTCCACACTTCCAAATGTCTGCAAATGTTGCTTTGCCACTCCACTAATAATTCCAAAATTCGGCTTTGTCAACTTGCACAAAAACTTTATGTCGCCCACCTTATCAGCACCCATCTCAATTATAAATACTTCATGATTATTGTTCAAAAATTCTCTAACAGTTATCACAATTCCCATCGGTGTGTTATAACTCTTAGGAGTGGTTAGCACATTATATTTTTCCGACAAAACCGTGCTTAAAATATTTTTTATGCTAGTTTTTGCAAAACTACCAGTTATTGCAATCTTCAACAAATTAGTGTGTTTTTTCAACTTGTCTTTAGCAAGTAAAATGTAAACTTCACTTATCAAAAATTCCATTAAATAACAAAACAAAACAGTAACATAAAAGCACATAAAAATTAGTATTGGTTGCAAAAATATTGTGTTATAAAAATATACATTCCGTGTCCAAACCGTTTGAAACAAAGTAAAACTAGAAATGGCAAAAACCAAAAAATAAACAGCACAAAATCGCAGAATTCGTGGTGTAAATTTTAGTGGTGTTTTATAATTTTTTTTAACTCCAAATGGTTTTTCGCACCAAAAAATAACATATAAAATAAGCGACAAACTTAGCAGCAGTTTAACTGAAACAAAGTTTACAAACAGATAATTAATAAGTGATGTTATCGCAAAAGGAATAACCACAAAAAGAAAAAGTTTTCTCGACCAAACCGAAAAATTTTCATCAATCCAAGCATGCAAATGAGCAAGAGTATATCTACCCATTTGAAAAATATGTAACATACCAATTAGAAGTTTGTAATTAACAAAAAAACACAAAAAAAATGTAATCAAAAAACAAACAAACATCACTCACCTCTGTTTGTTTATATATTCTAAAAATATAAAAAATGTGACTTAATTTTTTTATAATTTTATATACTTCAAAATAAAAATTAGATACTAAAAATGAAAA
>CAYJCT010000202.1:0-1771 GCA_964368745.1 uncultured Christensenella sp.
CTTAATAACTAAAAAAATTCATCGCCCAATAATTAATAACTAAAAAAATTAATAAAAAAGTGCTAGCAAAACAAGACCCTTTCGCCTCACAAGTTTTTTTAAAGAAACAAACTAATGTATTTTTTTATTTTAAAATTTCGTTTTTTTTGGTATCATATATGTATAAAAGGTTTTGGTGAATTATGAAATGTCCTATTTGTGGAAGTAAAATGAAAATGGATGCTTGCATCTATTGTAATATAAGTGCAAATCAGGTGGTATTTGCGAGCAACAAAAAAGCAAAAGAAAAAATAAGGCAAGGAAAAAAAGAATCTGTTTATTTAACGGATGTGAAACCTTTTGATGTCAACAGGTATAAGTTGCTTGCTTTAACCATATTATTGGGTTGGTGCGGTGCTAGCAGTTATTATGTGGGCAGATATAAACGCGGATTGTTTTTTTCGCTTTCTGTCTTTTTTGGATCGGTGTTTTCTTTGCTGAGAGATGTGAGTTCGCTAAATAATTGGAACAGTTTTGTGATTCAGTTGTTGTTTGAGATTGCATTGGTTTGTTGTGTTATTGCGTTGGTTTTATGGCTAAACGATGTTGTGCGGGTGATTATGGGCAAGTTTCGCATTCCCGTGGTGTTAGATGGCGAAAATGAAGGTGGTGAGGGAGAAAATTTAGATGGCTGAAACAATTGTTGTGGGCATGAGCGGTGGCGTGGATAGTGCTGTGGCAGCGATGTTGTTGAAAGAGCAGGGACATAATGTTATCGGGCTGTTTATGCATAACTGGGAAGAAGAAGATGAGTGGGGTGTGTGTGCTGCTGCAAATGATTTTGAAGATGTGAAAAGAGTGTGCACTGAAATTGGCATTCCCTACTACACCATCAATTTTTCAAAAGAATATATGGAGCGTGTTTTTTCATATTTTTTGGAGGAATATAAACTGGGCAGAACTCCCAATCCTGATGTGCTTTGCAACAGAGAAATCAAGTTCGGGCCTTTTTTGGAGTATGCAAAAAAACTGGGTGCAGACAAAATTGCAACCGGTCATTATGCTAAACTTGTTAATAAAAACGGCACAACATATTTAACAAAACCTAAGGACACAGACAAAGACCAAACCTATTTTTTAAACCAATTGAGCCAGCAACAAATTAAAGATTGTGTGTTTCCGCTGTCCGATTTGTGCAAAACACAAGTGCGGAAACTTGCCACAAAATATGGGCTGAATGTTGCAGAAAAAAAAGACAGCACGGGTATTTGTTTTATAGGCGAGCGCAAATTTAAGCAGTTTTTGCAACAGTATTTGCCGGCTACCAAGGGCGACATTGTGGATGTGAACGGCAATGTTGTGGGCAGCCACGATGGTGTGATGTATTACACGCTGGGTCAGCGTCGCGGATTAAACATTGGAGGTCATGCGGGCGGTAGTGGTGAGAGATGGTTTGTGGTTAAAAAGGATGTGTCTTCCAATCGCTTAATTGTGTCGCAAGGGGAAGGGGATGAACTTTTTTCTGGTTGTTGCAAGTGCAACGCGTTTAACTGGATTAGCGGACAGCCCGACTCTGAGTTTTCATGCGTTGCAAAGTTTAGACATCGCCAAGCTGACCAAAGTGTGCGCGTTAGAGTGCAAAATAATGGCGTTGAAATTTTGTTTGACGAAAAACAGCGGGCAATCACGCCCGGTCAATATGCGGTGCTCTACAAAAAAATGGAAGGATTTTCCGATTTGGTTTGTTTAGGTGGCGGCGTTATCGACGAAATTTTTTAAAAAACCGATACGC
>CAYJCT010000203.1:0-1769 GCA_964368745.1 uncultured Christensenella sp.
ATTAAGTATATTTTACCCACTATTCATTGGAAAATTTTCAAAATTACTATTGACTCAAACTAAACCTGCACCCACAATAGCGTTGACGATAAATACCATACTTCTTGCTGTTTTCCACACTTTTTAAGTAGCCATTATTTTTTTTAAAATCAGCATAAAGATATTCTATGCTATACTCTTTTGCCAGCCTAAAACCAATCTCGTTTAACAACACTGCGTTTTTGTAAGGACTCACAGACAGCGTGGTGGTAAAAACATCGTAGCCATTTTCTTTTGCAAAAACTGCCGCCCTTTCCATTCTCAATTCAAAACACTTTTCGCACCTTGCCCCACCCTCAATCGCATCTTCTAACCCCACAACTTTTTTCTCAAACTCATCGGGATCATAAGGCAATACAATCAAACTAACATCATGCAATTGGTCACACTTGTTCATCAACTCTCTTTGCGCCTGCGCTCGCTTCTCGAACTCATCTAAGGGATAAATGTTGGGGTTGTAAAAAAGAATTGTGACATCAAATCTCTCACACAATTCTTTTAGCACTCCGCTGCTGCAGGGTCCGCAACAACTGTGTAATAACAACTTTTTTTTAACCAACATCCTCTCCAAACACATAGTGCAAAAACCAATTTTTTGCTCTTTTATAATCGAAATCAAACAACTTAATTAGTTCACTTCTCGAGAACAATACCACCTTTAATTTCTCAGCAGTCTGCATCGCACTCTTTGTGAACACAGAATTTGTTATCACCAAAGCATGACTCGCGTCATAATACGACTGCGCTGAAAAACATTCCTGAATGGCAGCGTTTCCCACCGCTTTAGTATAGAACAATTTAGCCTGAATAACAAGCACCTTTTTTTTATATTTTGCAATAATATCTGCGCCGTAGTCTCCGCTTTGCTTTGTCAATTCGCACTCACACCCAAACACTTCAAACAACAACTTCACAAATTCTTCATACTCAATTCCACTAAGCGCGTCAATGGCACCCACGCCCGCGCTCTTTATTTTGCCAAACCGCCAGCGCCCACCAAACACACCCTCAACTAACCTCTTCAATAGACGACAAGGCAATAACACAACCCACAAAAAAGCAACTACAATCTTTTTTATCATACATAAATACTACCACATACAACAAAAATTGTTAAATGATTAATATAATAAACAAAAAACGGAGGTGGTTATTACCCATTTCTATTCGTTCTTTGCCCGTTCTATCAATTTTGTAACATATTCACTTTTTATTGCTCTATAATCTTTTCTTTCAGCGGTTTTTGTGTCCACAATTTCTCTTTTATGGTTTGCATAAGCCTTTGCTTCATCTTCGTTATTTAACAAATAATCTCTAAGTTGAAGAAACTCGTTATACCTATTTGTGTGCAACACCACTAAATGGATGTGAACATCGCCTGAACTCGTTTCTCCCTGCCTTGATGCAAAAAACTGATAAATTTCGCTTTTGCTATTTTTGCTTGGAAAATAACCCATCTTAACTATAATCCCCATCAACTCTTGAAACTGCACTTGACTGTTAGCGCCAATTAAAACATCAATAATATTTTTGCCAATCATATTAGGAATTGCAGTTGAACCAACATGATCAATCGGAACATCTTGCTCAACTTTTTCTCTTAATTGTTGTTTTATTTTATTATACAATTTCTTATTTATTTCAAAATTTTGTGTAACTAACTCAACCATATATTTTCTCTCTAACAACCTAATTTTATTTACTTCAACTTGGCACATTTATGATAGAAT
>CAYJCT010000204.1:0-1760 GCA_964368745.1 uncultured Christensenella sp.
TTTCATGCTACAAGTTTTAAAAATAAAAAATTTGGCTCTAATTGATGAAGTTAAAATTGAGTGGGAAGGTGGATTTAACGCTCTCACGGGTGAGACAGGTGCGGGCAAGTCTATCATTATTGACGCGCTAAATATTATTGGCGGCGCCAGAGGCGATAAAACACTTATTAAAAACAACACGGAATATGTTTTTGTGGAGGCGGTTTTTTCAGTTTCGGAAGATTTTTTTGAAATTCAAGAATTGCTGCAAACTTTTGAGTTGGAAGTTGATGAAACCATAATATTGACGCGGAAGTTTACCACTAACGGCAAAAACGAATGCCGATATAATGGCGAGATAATCACTCTTGGCATGCTAAAAAAAATATGCGGTCTTTTGATTGATGTTTTTGGTCAACACGAACATCAATTGCTACTGGATGCAAAAAACCATATTTCTGTGCTAGATGGGTTTATTTTTCAAACAAATTTGGCAAAGGAGTTTTCCTTCTCTTTTGATAAATACAAAAAAACGCTGTCTGATTTGCGTGAAACAAATCTGGAAATAAAAAAATATGGTGGCAATGAAAGCGAAAAGGCGCGCGAAATTGAACTGCTAAATTTCCAAATTGCAGAAATTGAGGAGATGAACCTTTTTGATGGGGAAGATGATGAGTTGCTGGACGCTAGGCGACGCATGCAGACGGACGAAAAATTGGCGCAGGGATTGCAGGAAATAGTCAGTCTCATTAGTTATGGCGACGCGTTTGGCACAATAAAATCCGTGCTGTCGCAACTTAATTTAGTTGAACAATACGATGAAGAATTATTGCAGCAAAAGGAAAAACTTAGCACTATACGGTATGAACTTGACGATATTTTTGAAACCATTAAAGACAAGCGCGACCGCACAAATTACTCAGAAATTGAACTGAACAAAGTGGAAGAGAGAATTCAACTCATCAAAGACGCAAAGAGAAAATATGGCAAAACCATTGCTGATATTTTTGACTATTTGCAAAATTGCCAAGAAAAACTCACTCAACTAGTTAATGCCGACGCCATACTTGCCCAGTTAAACGAAAAAAAATCACAAATTTTGGTGGACTTAAAAAATGTGGCGGCCAATCTTTCCGCACTTCGAAAAAAAGGCGCGGCAACTTTGGCGGAGTCGCTGCTACCTCAAGTTAGAGAATTGGGCATGAAAAACGCAGAGTTTGAGGTGCAAATATCTTTTGACTGCAAAGACGAATCCGCTTTTTCGCATACTGGCTGCGACGAGATTGAGTTTTTATTTAGCGCCAACTTAGGTCAGCCGGTAAAACCGCTCAACAAAATTATTTCTGGCGGAGAACTTAGCAGGTTGATGCTTGCGCTAAAATCGGTTGTTAAAAGTATAAACGCCAACAAAAGTTACATTTTTGACGAAATCGACACAGGAATTGGCGGTGACATTGGAGGAGTGGTTGCAAAAAAAATTGCACAAATTTCGCTTTCTAACCAAGTGCTTTGCGTGACTCATCTGCCTCAAATTGCTTCCTTTGCAACCACTAACTATAAAGTGGAAAAGACCGAGCGCGATAACAACACTAAAACGCATATAAAAAAGTTGTCCCACGACGAAAAAGTGCTGGAAATCACCCGCATGATTGGAAATTTAGAGCATTCTAATTTTGCAAATCTTCACGCAATGGAGTTGATAGCAACATCTAAAAAATATTATGAAAACATTAGTTAATTGTTTAATTTAATAATTATTGCAACTAATATGTATAGTATAT
>CAYJCT010000205.1:0-1748 GCA_964368745.1 uncultured Christensenella sp.
TTATAAAAGATGTTTCTACTTTTAAATGAAATATTATAAAATATATTTCTAGTTTTAAATAAAATATTACTGCAAGTTTTCATATTTTAAAATGAATTATTAGAGAGGTTTTTTATAATAATATTAATCAAAAATCCAGTCGTAATCTTTGATGGTTTCTTGCCAGTTATCGTGAAATTCATCGAACAATTCTGAAGACGAAAGCATGGAACTATAAATTTTTGATTGTACAACTGCATCTAATTTGTCTATGATGTGAGCAAATTGAGATTCCTTGGTTTTGTTTTCTTCAAATTCTGTCCATAGTTTTAATAAAAAATCATCTTGCAAAATGGAATTTATTCTCTCCACACATTTAAGTTCGCCGTTATGTTTGTCAACCAGTGGTACTTTGTCAAAAGGTGTGACATCGCCAAAATCAATTTCACCCAATTCGTGAACAAGCAGCAGTTGCAACACTTTTGAAAGGTCTAAATCTAATTTTTTTTGATTTATTAGAGTTAGTGCCAAAAGTGAAGTGGAAAAGCAATGTTCTGCAACACTTTCCAATCGCGAAAAGGGCAGGTTACGAAGTGTCCAACCTCTTCGTACCAGAGTTTTTAGTTTGTAGATTTCTTCATAAAGTTGCAAAATTTCATTTTTCATATTTTTTCCTTTTCTCATGTTTTTTCATTTAATAATATAATGCTTAGATTTGCTTTTTATGTTTTTTTTGGCACATTATGATAAGGCAAGAGTGTTAAAACAATAATAAAATACATTAATATGTTAGCCTATTTTTTTTAAATGGAGTTGTAAGAAAGTGTACATTTTTTCACAGAAAAACTTTTTCTGGTGTTAATAAGAGGCGGGTTAATGCTGATTTTTCCTAAGTAGTTTGCACCTATTTCGCTGTTCCAAATGTCATTATTTATAAACTGAATGGTGCGCAAGGAAGAGGTTTCTTTTTCGTATTTATCTGAAATTTTAAGAAAAATTTTGTAGTCATCTTTTTTTATTTCGGAGGGTGCAATTAAGGTCAAATTGGCTTCTATTTGGGTTTTTGAGTAGAGTTTTGTAAAATCAATGGGGATTTCTACAATGTATGTTTTAGTGTTGGACGCAAGAATTAGCGACGCTGTTTTTTTGTTGATTATGTTGCCAAATCCAAGGTTTGCAATTTTTATTTTTTAATCAAAAGTGCCGCCGCCTTTAGTTTGAAGCGAGTGTTTGGAGTCGGTCAGCAAAAATCGGTAGCCCAAATGGTTTAAAACATAAGTGTAGGCAGAGGTGTTGTTGGAATAGACGGAGTTTTTTCCTATATAGTTGGTTTCTTTCCATTCGTTGATAACATCTGGATTCCAGCGCGAGTTTAGGTAGGTGGTGTGGGTGAGAAATCCTTCTTTTTCGATGTAATTTATGTTGTTATATTCGCCAACAGCTTCGCCGTCAGTACCAGTTCGGTCTTTTACCACTTCGCCTCCATAAAATGTTGTGGTGGCTTGTTTGTTTAGCCATGAAATTTCTGATTCGCGATTTTCAAATGTGCCTAAATCGGTGGCGTTTCCCAAATAGCCGTCGTTGAAAACGCCCACGCGCTCGCAGTCTTTATAGTCGGCGGGTTGAAAGTTTTTGATGTTTTCAGGAGTTAGGGACAAGTTATGTTTTAGGTTTGCCCAGTACATGAAATATATGGGGCGCCTCACGGCAATTGAACGAGTGGAAGGTATAATGTTTAGCCATGCTTCCACTAGTCTATAGTAATTTTC
>CAYJCT010000206.1:0-1739 GCA_964368745.1 uncultured Christensenella sp.
GTAAACATACTACTTAAATCTTATTATACCTCTTGTAAAGTCAATACTTAAATCTTATTATATCACTTACAAATTTAGTACTTACATATTTTTGTATTATTTGTAAATTTAATAATTCATTGTTTTTGTGCCACTTGCAATTAAATTGTTCATGTGTTTTTATCAGTTCATAAAACTAATTCATACGCTTCTAAACACCTGTCTTTACATTTTTTTTGCCCTCTAACAACAATTTACTCTCACACTATTGTCAAAATAAAAAAAATATGTTACAATATCGAAAATTGGTAAAAATAAAAATAGGAAAACTAAATTATAAAAAACGATTTTAAAAAAGTTGAGTGGTGATAATGATGAGAAATGAAAAAATCACAGACGAGGCAATCGCAAGAGAACAAGAAAAATTAGAAATTGAATTGATAAGAGAAGAGATGAGATTGAATAAACAAAAAAAATCGCGCCTTTTTCAACTGATTGCCATTGCAAGCCTGTTTTTCGTGCTGCTAATCTTAGAAGTTGTGTTAATTGCACGCGGCTCACAAAACACCGACTCCACCATTCTCTACATCATTTCCCTTTTGCTTGCCCCACAACTGCTAACCGTATTTTGGTTTATCAGAAAGTATTAAAATAATTTTAAAAAAACTTCCCCAAAAAATATTTAAGCGGGGAAGTTTTTTTATTTTAAACACTTGATTTTTGTTGACCAAACTTAATTTTATATAACACTTTTCTTTAAGTTTTTTGCTTATTGTAACATTTTTGGTCTTAAGATTTTTTCTTGTCTTGTTTAACCACTTCTGACATAGCCATAAACAAACCAGAAATATTTTGCAAATCACTTGGCACAATAATTTTTGTGCTGTTGCCATCTGCCACATGTTTTAGCGCTTCAAATCCTTGCAGTGTAAGATATGCAGCGTCGGGTTTTGCTTGCATGATTTTCTTTATTGCTTCCGCTGTTCCCTCTGCCTCGGTGGAAAGAGTAATCCTTTGTGCATCCGCTCTCAAAATTGCCGCTTCCTTTTCGCCTTCAGCCACCAAAATATTGCTCATCTTTTCGCCCTCAGCACGAAGTATGCTTTCTCTTCGCTCACGCTCCGCACGCATCTGCTTTTCCATTGCGTCACGAATGTCTTTTGGCGGCAAAATGTTTCTCAACTCCACACGATTTATTTTGATACCCCACGGATCGGTTGCATCGTCTAGCACCGCGCGAATTTTTGCGTTCACTACATCCCTGCTGGTCAGCGTTTGGTCAAGTTCCATATCGCCCACAATGTTTCTTAGTGTGGTCGCTGTCAGATTCTCGATTGCATGAATGGGTCTGTCCACACCATAGCAATAAAGTTTAGGGTCAGTTATTTGAAAATAGACCACAGTGTCGATTTGCATGGTAACATTGTCCTTAGTGATAACTGGTTGCGGTGGAAAATCTGCAATTCTTTCTTTTAGGTTTAATGCAGGCGCTGCCATTCTATCAAAAAACGGTAAAATCACATGCACTCCCGTTTCCAATGTTCTATGATATTTTCCCAGTCGCTCAATTACCATTGCAGTGGATTGTCGCACAATCCTAACAGACGCCGCAAGTATTACAAACGCTATACTTGCAAGCACAATCATAACAATTCCAAATGTGTTCATTATTCCCATCCCTTTTTATTCAGATTTTTTGCTCAATTTTTAAAAGATACAATATTTTTTAACTGTTTTTCCATTTTTCATTTTCATTGTTT
>CAYJCT010000207.1:0-1738 GCA_964368745.1 uncultured Christensenella sp.
GAATCATATAGCATTAAATTAAAATCACAATGTTTTTCCATTCACAAATTATGTACTAAACCAAAGCGTAATTTGTTTCAAACATGTCATATCGCTTGGTCAATTTGTTGCAAATGGATTGTTGATAACTGGAAAGCATCGCAATCACTTCTTTTGGATTTTCTTTAAAATTAATAGGATGCGATTTGTTTGCTTTTTGGCACAATATCAACTCGCCTTTTGCGTTAAACGATGTAAAAGAGTTTCCACAAGCGCGACTGTTACAAATATCTTTGCAAAATCTCAGCATAAAACCATCGCTCATCACAATATCGTACCTGCCCAAATATTCGTAATTCACCACTTCACGCGCTGTTGCGGAGTATTTTCTTAGCATCTCTTCAAACTGATTGGTGGCAAGTTGTTTAACTGTTTTTAGTTCGTCCGAAACATTTTCTTGGTCGTTGGTGTGCCTTGCGTCAAAGTCGTGTAAATCGATTAATTTTAATCTTTTAACTCCCAATTCCTTGCAAAGTTCAATAATTTCGGGCACTTGCTCATGATTTTTTTTGGTCACAACACAGTTCAGCACCACGCCCACGCGCTTGCCTGCATAAGAAATAATGTGTTTTAATTCGTCGATATTTTGCACAAGTTTGTGGATATTAAACTTGCTTTGATTTTCAAAAAAAGTGTCCACGCCAATTTTAAAAGAGGTCACTCCCTTTTCCACAAGGTCGTCAATCTTTTTTTCTGTAAGCAAACTGCCATTTGTGTTAATCCTCAATTTAGCGCCAGTTTTTGCCAACTCTTCCACAATTTCAAACAGATTTGGATGTAACAGCGGCTCTCCGCCTGTTATGTTTATTTTATTTAATGAAATATTATTTTCCATTATAAAAGCAACCAAATCTTTAATGTAATCCAAACTTAAAAATTCTGGCTTACAATTATGACCCTGCCCTTCATTGTGACAATAAAAACAACTGAAGTTACACTGATTTGTGATGGCAAGCCTTAGTTTTTCAGAAATAAACAATTTAGTTTTGTCCATACATCATCTCCTAAGCGCGAATGAATGCAATTTATATCTCTTTAGATTATACTATTTTACAACAAAAAAAGATAATTAAATGCGTTAAATATTCTTATTTTAGCAAAATTTACAGGTAAAATTTCCACGAATTTTGTCCAAAAATGTATAACTAACGAAAACTATCACACTACTCTAGTCAACTTTGGCTTTTAAATTTACACAAGTATCAAAATAACTATTTACTGCAATATCACACTTTAATAAATCAACAAAAGAAAACATTGACGAAATAAAAGAAATTAGGTATAACATATATATGAAAAATTTTAAAAAAAATGACAATTCGTTTATCTGCACTGTGTGCAAAAAAAATGTGGATAAACTGCACTATTCTTCTCGCGACCACTGCAACGAATGCCTACACTCGCTTCATGTAGATATTTTGCCGGGCGACCGCGAAAATCAGTGTGGCGGCATCATGACCCCCGTTGACCTTACCATCGATAGCAAAAAGGGATATGTGATTCAATATAAATGCAAAAAATGCGGCAAAACGCATAACAACAAAATGGCCAAAGACGACGATTTCGACGCCATTCTTTCACTTTCCAACAAACAATATAATAAGTTTTTAAAATCTCTACTTGACGAAATTAAAAAATAAAAAAAGTTAAAATAAAAGTAAAATAAAATTTTTAATGAAAAAAAATTATAATATAATAT
>CAYJCT010000208.1:0-1694 GCA_964368745.1 uncultured Christensenella sp.
AATTTGTTTTGATGGTTTAATATGGTTTTTAAACACTTTCTGTTTATTTGAAAAATGAATTTTTTTCATTATTTTTTGTCAGTGCTACCAAACCCGCCCGCTCGCACTTGGCTAACTGGAGCATCGTCGCTGGTCAGCAAATATTTCATAAAAATTCCCTGTCCAATTTTATCGTGCTTTTTTATTTCGTATGGCTCGCCCGACACATTTCTCAGCATAAAACCAATGTTTCCGTCGTTGTTTTCATTGGAATAATAATCGGCATCAATAATGCCCACACCATTTGGAAGAGTTAGACCTCTTTTTCCCATTCCGCTGGTGATGCAAATCATCAAATACTCATCCTCTTTGCAAAAAAACTTAACATTAGTCCAAATAATTTGCGTTGTATTCGGCAAAATTGTAACATCAAGGGGCGAAAAAAAGTCATATCCTGCGCTGTTTAGCGTTGCCCTCACTGGCATTTTAATGTCAGTTGTGTGATATTTTATGGCGTCTTCTCTAACAATTTCAAATTTTCTCATTGCTACACTCCTTTAACCCTAATAGTATATAAAAATCGACACAAAATAACAAACGAATATCAGAGTAAACAACAAATATATTATTAAAAAAAAAATATCTGTTAGTAAAATATCATTCTAACAAATATTTTTATTTTTTAAAATTGCAAAAAAGTTTTGTTTTGCATCGTGATACAAAAATCATTGTCACAATTTTTTTTGCAAATTTTATTTAAGCGCCTTCAATCAACATTTTATCTGCCACAAGAGCAATAAACTCGCCATTTGTAGGTTTTTCGTTGTTGCTATAAACTTTCACGCCAAACAAAGAATTGATGTTTTCGATCTTTCCTCTATTCCATGCAACCTCAATTGCATGACGAATAGCACGCTCCACTTTGCTTGCACTCGTTTCGAATCGCTCAGCAATGGAAGGATATAGTCTTTTTGTTATGCTGTTGATAATTTCAGGGTTATCAATCGCCATTTTAATTGCCTCACGCAAAAACTGATAACCTTTAATGTGAGCAGGAATACCCACTGTGATAAAAATATTTGTGATTTTTCCATCCAATTGTTTGTTTCTTTCCTGATTCAATTTTTTATTTTCAATTTTTAAGATATCATTATTTTTCAGCAGCGTGTTACTGCCCACTTCCAACACTCGTTGCACTAATAATTCAGCATTGAAAGGCTTCATCATATAATAACTCACCCCTTTGTCAAATGCTTTTTGCACAAACCCCTCGCCCGTTAGAGCCGACAACACAAACAATTTTGTGTCGTTATCTTTCAATTCTTTGACTTTGTCCAAAAACATAAATCCGTCCATATTTTGCAAAATCAACTCGGTAATCACAACATCAACCTTGTTTTTCTTTAAGTAGGATATCAACTCATCAGGATCAACAAAACTTTTTTCCACCGCCAGTAATTCATTTGAGCCCAGTACATTAGATAATGAAGTACATTCTTTTTCATTTGCTTCTAGAACAACAACTTTAACCATTTTTCTCACTCCTTAAATATGCGAAATTTACTAATGACTTGAGTTTAGCAAAAAGAGTATTAAATACAAAAACAATTTTGAACATAATTTTGTATAAAACTACCAATTTTGAAAAGGTTATGTACAAAAATGTCGAAAGCCTTTTAATTTTGTTTACATTTATATAAAGATTAATATAAAAA
>CAYJCT010000209.1:0-1684 GCA_964368745.1 uncultured Christensenella sp.
GTCTACCGTTGTATTGCTAAAATGGAAAATGTTAAAAGATAGTAAAGAATAGCAAGCAGTTTTAAGCGTTGTTAAAAAGCCTTTAAAACAACGGAGTTTAGGGTGATTAAAGGGTTTTAAGTGATATTAAGAGTCATTAAAAATTGTTAAGAAATAAAATGCTAGAATAACTTGAAAACCGTTGATGTGATAGCATTGCAGCAAGCAATGCGGAGCGAATCGCTCTCCGCCACAAAATGAAAAAGGCGTGTCTTTCGCCCTTTTTTTCGTGTCTTGTCTTAAGTCGTAACGATTTAGGGATTTTTCTCATTCTAGAAAATGATAGTGCTTTTTATAAGAAAAAGACTCTTGTTTACCAAAAGTTTTGGGTTTGAGTATTAAAATGAAAAATGTTAAGGATGGTAAAGGACAATAAATATTTTACTTGTCTATTTTATTTTAATGACAATATTTTATTGATATCATTGCTACATAATATTTCTAAGTTTGCATTGATTTTTTCAATGTCCCAATTCCACCATTTAATTGCAAGTAATTTTTCGATTTTCTCATCACTAAATCTTTTTTTAATAAATCTGGCAGGATTTCCTCCAACGATTGTGTATGGCTCAACATTTCTTGCAACAACGGAGTTTGTAGCAATAATTGCGCCGTCCGCAACTTTAATGCCGGGCATAAGAACTGCATTTTGCCCAATCCACACATCATTTCCAATTACGGTATCTCCTTTAAAGGGCAATTCATCTAATGTTGGTCTTGTTTTTTCCCAACCATTACCCATAACACTAAAAGGATAAGTTGTTGCCCTGTTCATACAATGATTTGCACCATTCATAATAAACTCCACCCCTGATGCAATTTGACAAAAGTTTCCTATAATTAGTTTATCTTCCATAAAATCATAATGATGAGTGATATGATTTATGAAAAAGTCGTTTTTATCTCTTCTATTATAATATGTGTAATCACCAATTATCACATTATGTTTATTAATTTCATTTTTTATAAAACTAATTGCCTTAATCATTTCATTGGGGGTTATTTTGTTTTTGTCTGGTCCCATATAAAACCTCTTAAATTAATTTATTTTTATAAGCATTTTAAAACTATTGTTAATATCAAAAGAAAAACAATGGTCAAAATTTGTCAACTCTTGATTTATAGTTTTTTAAATTTGAAGATTTAAAATTTCAGATAAAAATTGCATTTCAAGTTTTGTGACTTTAATAACTAAATCTCTTAAATCTTGAAGCAGTATTGAATCGTTTGGTTTTGCAAAAAGTTTTTGGGTACCAAACTTGACTGCAAGCCAGTTGTCAACAATTTGGCTGTCGTAATACTCAATTAACTCACTATCATAATTTTTAAAAATCATATAGTTTTTAGTTAAGTATTTATTATTCAGAACCGCACAAGCATATTGTATTAACTTATGCTTACAAGTTTCGGAAGTGTTGTGATATTTTTTTAGTCTTCTTAACATTTTGTCTTTAATTTTCTTTAACTCGGAAACACAATCGCTTAACTTGTTTTTAGTATTTATCGTTTTTTCAACCGACACAATGTTTTTAACTTCATAAGCATACTCTTCAATTAAACTGGGTGTAATTTCAATGTTTTCTTTTCCATACATAGGGTCAAATGCAACAAAGTTATCATTATTTTTTTTGTATACAGGAAAGTA
>CAYJCT010000210.1:0-1676 GCA_964368745.1 uncultured Christensenella sp.
TTATATTATAGTGATGTAAATAAATTTTAAAACATTATATTTTTTTAAAACAAAAATTCAACATTATATTGATTTAGATAAATGTTTAAACATCATATTTTTTTTAAAACAAACATTTCAACATCGCATTTTTTAAAACAAATATTTAAACATCATATTGTTCTAAATAGTCGTCGTAGGAAATGTATTTGTCGAACACTTTGGTTTTTTCGATTTTGATAATACGATTTGCAACAGTTTGAACGAGTTCTTGGTCGGAAGAAGTGAACAGCATATTGCCTTTAAAGTTTTTCATACCCGCATTTAGTGCAGTTATGCTTTCAAGGTCGAGGTGGTTTGTGGGTTCGTCGAATATCAAAAAGTTACCTGCCGTAAGCATCATTTTTGAAAGTATGCAACGCGCCTTTTCGCCGCCTGAAAGCACGCTCACTCTCTTTAGCGTTTCATCGCCGCTAAACAGCATTCTGCCCAGCCAGCCACGAAGAAAGGTTTGATCTTTTTCTTTGGAATAGCGCGCCAACCACTCAATCAAATTCATGGCCACGCCGTCAAATTCATCGTTATAGTTTTGTGGCATATATGTGCTTGTTATTGTTTTTCCATACCAAAATTTGCCAGTGAAATCGCTGTCTTCGCCAGCAAGAATATTAAAAAGTGCGGAAATTGCCGTGGAGTGAGAGCCAATGAACGCAATTTTGTCGTTTTTTGCAACGGTAAAAGAAACGTTTTCAAAGTAGCCTTTTTTGCTCAAGTTTTCCACAAACAAAATTTCGTTGCCTGCTTCGCGTTCATATTTAAAATCCACATAAGGATATTTTCTGCTAGACGGTTTGATGTCGTTAAGTGTTAGTTTTTCCAACTCTTTTTTTCTACTGGTTGCCTGCTTAGACTTTGATGCATTGGCAGAAAACCTTGCAATAAATTCCTGCAATTCTTTGGCGCGCGTTTCCATTTTTTTGTTGGCTTCGCGTGCTTGTCGAAGCAGCAACTGACTTGACTCATACCAGAAATCGTAGTTGCCCACAAAGATGTTTATTTTGCCATAATCCACGTCACAAATATGCGTGCAGACTTTGTTCAAAAAATGTCGGTTATGCGACACAATTATAACTGTGTTTTCAAAGTTCAGCAAGAAACTTTCCAGCCACCGAATAGTTTTTCCGTCAAGGTTGTTGGTGGGCTCGTCCAAAATCAAAATGTCGGGGTTTCCAAAAAGCGCTTGCGCTAGCAGCACTTTAACTTTTAATTTGTTGTCGATGTTGCCCATTAGTTCGAAGTGCGAGTCGGCAGAAATTCCCAGGCCGTTGAGCAAACTTTGCGCGTCGCTCTCTGCCTCCCAGCCGTTTAATTCAGCAAACTCTGCCTCTAGTTCCGCCGCTTTCATTCCGTCTGCATCGGTGAAATTTTCTTTTGCATAAAGCGCGTCTTTTTGTTCTGATATTTCGGTTAGTCTAGCGTGACCTAGTAGCACGGTGTCGATAACCGTTTTGTCGTTAAACGCATCTTGGTTTTGGTTCAGCACAGAAAGGCGTTCGTTTTTGCTGATTGCAACTTCGCCTTTATTGGGTTTTAGTTCACCCGATAGTATTTTCAAAAAGGTGGATTTGCCAGCGCCGTTTGCGCCAATAACTCCGTAGCAATTGCCTTTTGTGAATTTTAGATTTACTTCTTCGAAA
>CAYJCT010000211.1:0-1667 GCA_964368745.1 uncultured Christensenella sp.
TTTTATTATCATTTATTTATCATCAATTCATTTTTTTATTATCATTAATTCATTGTTTTATTATCATTAATTCATTGTTTTATTATCATTAATTCATTGTTTTATTGTTTCATTGTCATTATTTATTTCATATTAATTCAGAAGTTATCCTTCATGGTTTCTTAATTGATTTTTTAGTAATTCATCATTCATTATCATTATTTTTAATTTGATTGTCATTTATTTATCATTGATTCATCATTTAATTATAATTGTTTAATTATTGACTCATTATTTAATCCATTAAAAAACATCTTTGTTTTAAAAATAAAGATGTTTTTTTGGCAATTCTCTGTTTTATGTATTATAGTTTTGTAAATTAAGCACATTATGGTAAACTAGTCTAAATAATGAAAAAGGAAAACGAATTATGAAAGCAATTATTTTATGTGCTGGATATGCGACAAGGTTGTATCCGCTCACAGAAAACCAACCGAAAGGACTGCTTCCTCTAAACGGCAAGCCCATCATTGAATACCTTGCAGAAAAAATTGAAAAAATTGATGTGGTGGATGAAATCATTTTAATAAGTAATCACAAATTTTATCAAAACTTTTTGGACTGGGCAAACGCCTACACTCCCACTCGCTCCATCAAACTAACCGTGCTTGACGACGGCACCACCAGCAATGAAGACCGCTTAGGCGCAATCGGAGACATCCAGTTTACCATTGACGCGCTGGACATCGACGACGAACTAATCATCTACGCTTCCGACAACTACTTCACATTTGAACTAACTGATTTTTATAATTTCTATCGCGAAAAGAACGCCGACTGCGTGCTTGCAAGCGAATTTGAAGATGTGGAATTTTTGGCAAAAAACTTTGCGGTGGGCTGGCTTGATGAAAACAACAAAATACTCGACATCAAAGAAAAACCGGGCGGTGTTCACAACAGCAATGTGGGCATCTGGGCGGGCTACTTCTACACTAGAGAAACGGTTAAAATGTTTAAACAATATCTAAACGAGGGCAACTCGAAAGACTCTCCCGGCAACTTCCCTGTTTGGTTGCATAAAATAAAAAATGTTTTTGCGTTTGTGTTTGAAGGAGAATGTTTCGACATTGGTACAAAGGAAGTTTACTACGCATTAGATGAAAGGCTGGAAAAAGAAAATAAAAAATAGAGTTATTTTTAATTTTTAATGTTATATCTAAAATTTGTAAACGAACATTGTTTTTAAATATATGAGTTTTATAAATAAATATTGTTTTTTAAAGACATCTAATACTTTATCTAAATACTTTTACAAATAAAATTTAAATGTTTTTATTTTTATTATGTAACTTCAAATTTCAAATCACTCGTCAAAACTACTTGTTTAAATCGTATGTTTGAATTTCATGTTTAAATTGTATGTTTAAATCGAATACAAAAAGTCACTAACAACAATTGGATTGTCAGTGACTTTTTTATATTTTAAAATATCGTTTTTTAAAGTTTTTAGGCGTAAATTCTTGTTACACAAGGCTTTATATGAAAATAAATTATTGCTTAAAACATTGTATTTTCCATTTGCATTTGTAATTAGTTATAATTTTAATTTATCTAATAAATCTTATTATCTCAAACTTTTCAAAATAAAAACAAATAAAAACAACTAGTAGATTTTAATACTAATACTT
>CAYJCT010000212.1:0-1662 GCA_964368745.1 uncultured Christensenella sp.
TATACTCACAATTTTGTAAAGATACATAACTGTTTATTCAAAATTGCTATTACAATTATTAGAAATTAAATACATTGAATTTTAGTAATTTTTCACAAACATTTTCCACAATTATATTGTTTCACAAAATACAGTCTTTTTGTGAACATCAACTCAAATCATCAAAAAAATCAAAACACAAGGGGTTAAGAATGAAATACGAGGATTTTCCACAAGCGCTGCCCGACGAGATAGTTAAGCAAATGGCAATGGAATACAACAAATCTAAAGCGCAAACCAGTGAAGAACAGGCAGTCTCCACAAAAAGCATTTTGGAAAAATTGGAACTGCTTGAGGCGTATATGACAAAAGTTGCTTCCACCACGCAGCGAAAAAATGTGCGTGAAACATTTTTAAAAAGAATTGAGGACATCAAGGCAGAACAAACATCGCTTATTGAAGTTGCAAATATTCAAAATCACAAAAAAATTCCACCTAGTCTTCGGCTTTTCTCACCACAATCATTTTTTGGAAAAAAAAATGTAATAGACGACACAGCCACACAGTCTGAAAGTGTAAATTATGAAAAAGTTCCACGCCACAGCAGTTTTAACAACTGTTATCATGGGTATTTGCGTTGCGAAATGGCACTAATTCACGAACTCATCAGATGCTGCTGCTTTTCAAAATGGTGTGATTGCAGTGTTATTTGCGCTATACTCATCAAACACTTCGGCTATGTGGACTGTTATTTTTGTAATACTCTTTAATTATTAAAAAAGTCCTCGTCGACCAACAAAAATGAATTTGACAAAAAAATCAATCCAGCAATAGAACTAAGCAACAATCTTTTTTATTCTTGCTATTTTTCGCCATTTATTTTATAATAAATTTATGAAGAAGATGGAAAATCAAAATTTACATAAGGGGCACCGGGAGCGGCTACGAGAGCGAGCGCGACTTGAGGGATTGGAAAATTTCAATCCACATCAGGTGCTCGAATATCTGCTTTCTTTCATCATTCCCAGAAAAGACACCAACCCCATCGCGCACCGTCTTATTAGAAAATTTGGTTCGTTTTCTAAAGTTTTGGACGCTAACGAGGAAGACTTAAAAACGGTGGAGGGAATGGGCGAAGTTTCAGCAAACTTCCTTGCAACTTTCAAGCAGTTTTACCACTATTACAACAAAGCAAGAATTGATTTTAAAGGCGAACTCATCAAATCACCACGCGATGCGCTAAAATTTTTGCAACCATTGTTTTATAATAAAAAGCAGGAAGAGGCTTATATTGTTTGCATCAACAACAAAAATCAAGTTACGGCAGTGGAAAAAGTGGCAACAGGTTCGCTTAACAAAGCCAGCATCGACATTCAAAAATTGCTTTCTTTGCTGATAAAATTTAACTGCACCAATTTTATTTTCAGCCATAACCACCCCGATGGAAATAGCAATCCTTCTGAAGCAGACACTATATTCACAAAATCACTAACTATCACAACTTCACTGAGCGGAATTGAACTTATGGACCACTTGATTATTTGCGATGACACATATTTTAGTTATTCCGAAAAGTCATTATTGCAAGACTATAGAGTGGAAGCAAAGAAACTAATTTCCAGCGGAAGCCGATATATTTAGGCAGTTTTTATTGAATTTTAATAATTAAAGATGGTTAAAAAA
>CAYJCT010000213.1:0-1655 GCA_964368745.1 uncultured Christensenella sp.
ACAAAATTGGCGCCATTGCAAATATTGTGCATCCGCTAACGCCTATTGCTCTCTTAAATGTTCATCTAAAAGAAACTAACTCAAAAGGGCTGATTGTGTTGGATATTTTGATTGACAAAGCAGTTGATCAGTTGAACGAACTTAGCACTTCAATAATTGTTACAAAAAGTTCCGATTACGCAAATGCCTGGCTTAAGCCATTTATAAAACTGTTTGAGTTTTTTAAAACTCCAAACGCTAAAAAAATCACGCTGAAAACTGCGCGTTACTCAAAGATTAGAAAACTTGCTTTTAACAACTATCAAGATCCTAAAAAGGTTACTAAGAATATTGCCACTTATGTTCACAGCGGAGGCACAAGCGGAAAAAGTAAAACAATTGCGCTTTCAAATGCCAGCATAACGGCGCTCACAAAAAAAATTGATAAAATAAACCCACGCACCTTTGGCGAGTTTTCAGTGGTTGTGCTACCATTATTCCACGCGTATGGGCTAGTTGCAAGCATGCACACTTCCATCGTACAAGGTTATCGCTGCTTGGTTTTTCTAAAGTTTGATGCAAAAAAAATTAACGCCGCAATCAGAAAGTATAATGTTGCAATGATTACTGGCGTACCGCTGATGTATAAAAAAATGTATCAGGAAAAAGGTTTTTCAGGTCCGCACTTGAAAAAATTGCGGTCCATGTACTGCGGAGGCGATGCACTCCCTACCAGTTTTCAAAAATTGTTTGATAAAGAACTGGCAGCGTGGGGCAACAAAAACACCCTGCTTTCAGGCTACGGTCTCACCGAAGTTTGTTCGGTTTGCACCGTTTGCACGCCAAAAGACAATAAAGCAGGCACAGTGGGCAAGCCGCTTGAGGGAATTACCATCGAAATTTGGGACGAAGAAGACAAAAAATTAAAAACTGGCGATATTGGAGAAATTGTTATCAGTGGCGACACTTTGATGGACGGCTACCTAAATAGCGACGACAATGGAATTTTTGTGGATGATAACGGTTGCAGGTGGATAAAAACGGGAGATTTGGGTTTTTTCGACAGCGACGGATTTCTTACCATAATTGGTAGAAAAAAGCGGTTGATAAAAATTGCGTCCTATAATGTTTTTCCTTCCCTTATTGAAGAAGTTGTGCAAAAATTGCCTTTCATAAAAGAAGTTTGTGCGTTTGAAACCATTAGGGGCGATAAAAAAATAATTAAATTGGTAGCGTCACTAAACGCCACAAAACTAACCAAAAAAGAAATTGAAGAAAGAATTTTTGAGCATTGTGAAAAGCATCTTATCAAGCACTCTATTCCTAAAGAAATTGAACTGGTGGACGATTTAATGCATACAAAAATCGGTAAAATTGATTTTGTTAGCATCGAAAAAAAGCATGGTTAAAGAAAAAAAATATTCGCGGATTTTTTAAGTTGTTTTTGTTGTAAAAAACAACTTTTTTAATCACAAAAAAACATACTCATGTCACAAAAAAATATATTTGTGTTGCAGAAAAAACATATTCATTTCGCAAACAAATGTATTTGTGTTACAGAAAAAAACTTTTTTCATATTATAAAAAGGTTTCTTTCATATCGCAATAAAACCCTTTTTTAGTGTCGTAAATATCTTTTTGGTGTCGTAAATATCTTTTTGGTGTCGTAAATATCT
>CAYJCT010000214.1:0-1643 GCA_964368745.1 uncultured Christensenella sp.
TTATTATATCATGCTTTGTAAAAAAGAGATGTTAAAATTAAAATAAAGTTTAAAAGCAAACGATAGAGCAATTTACAAATAGCTTTTAACAACTGGTTGAATGTTTTAATTTAAGCACTAAACTTCAAATAAATATATTAAAATCATAAGAACAAGAAATCAAAATAAAACTTAAATTGTATTAAATATAATATAACAAAAAAATAATAAACAAAAATATTTAGTTGCAAGCAATATAACAAGATAAAACTTAAAAGCAATAAAACAAAATATAACTTAGTTATAATAAAATAACAAACTTAAATAATTAAAACTTAAATAATTAAAAAATGACTTTTCAACAAACAATGCATTTTCTTAAAAAAGTAGTGACATTTTCTCATATTTGCATAATAAATAAATAAAAGTACAAATTAATAATATGACATATTCAATAGTAGTTAGATGTTTAATAATATATTTAATAGTGTTGTTTTTGATGCGTTTAATGGGCAAGCGACAAATTGGTGAAATGCAGCCGTTTGAACTTGCCATCACGCTGATTCTTGCAGATCTTGCAACCATTCCCATGGCAGAAAATTCACTGCCCATACTGCATGGAGTGCTGCCCCTTTTAACACTTGCAATAATACACTTTCTTTTATCATTTTTGGAGAGAAAAAGTTTTTGGTTGCGAAAAATTATTAACGGCACACCCGTAATTCTAATAAGTCCGCAAGGAATAAACTATAAAAACCTAAAAAAATGCAACATGAATTTCAACGATTTGCAAGAAGCGTTGCACGGCGCAGGATATTTTAAACTGGACGAAGTTTTTTATGCAGTACTGCAAACAAACGGAACACTTAGCGTGCTACCTCGGTCGGCGTACGCGCCCGCAACACCCAACGGACTAAATATAAAAGTGGACGAAGCAACATATCCCATAATTGTGTTTGCAGACGGCGAATGTTTGCAAGACAACATGGAATTTGTAAAAATAAACAAAGAATTTTTAGAATCACAAATAAAAAAATGCGGCTACCAAAACTTAAAAGAAATTATGATAATAACACTGGATTCGAACGGAGCACTCTACATTCAGGGAAAAACCGGCTCCTTTAAAACAATGCATTCTGGCAGAGAAGGAAATTGGTGATATGACTCGGGCAACAATAATTTTAATTTTAATATTTTCAATTCTCACATTGGGAGCATTCGAGATACACTATGTTTCGGGAGTGCTTTCAACTTTTGAGGACAACATTGAGTGCCTACAAATCGCCATTGAAGATAATAGAGGCAACTTATCTGAACTTTATGACACAGTTAAAAATGCAAAGCACGACTGGCAAAAGGAACAAGATAAAATGAGTTTAATTTATAACCAAAAGGATTTGCATCCCATAAGCGAGGCTTTTGTGAGACTGAAAATGTACATAAAAAATAACGATTATGAAAACGCCATTGTTGAAGTTGAACTCTTAGATAGTTACAGCGAACAAAACCGCTCTGTCTTGGTATTTAATTTCAATAATATTTTTTGATTATAGTGTATTTTCTTGGCTTAAAATTGCAACTGGTTTTTTTTAATAAAACCTCATTTTATAAACTTGCTTTTAATTACATTACAACTTTCTTTTTATTACAACTTATTTTTTTGC
>CAYJCT010000215.1:0-1632 GCA_964368745.1 uncultured Christensenella sp.
TTATTATATTTATTTTATTTAATTGTTTATTTTATTTAATTGTTTATTTTATTTAATTGTTTATTTTACTAATTTATTTTAATTTATTAATTATTAATCAATTTAAACCACAAGTTTTGGTCGCGATTTTTGCTTGTTTGATGCAGTGGATGAAGTGGAAGTTTTTGGTTTTTTATCAGTTATTTGCATTTCCATTTGCTCCACATTATCATGCACAATTTCTGGTTTTGATATCTTTAGCACTGCGTCCTTGTTTAGTTTGATTTTTGAAATTGTTTTGTCGGACGGAGTGTTAAACATGATATCGAGCATTGCCTCTTCCAAAATAGTTCTCAGCCCCCGCGCGCCCGTTTTAAGTTCAATGGCTTTTTTTGCGATGGTTTCAATGGCGTCGTCTGAAAAGTCAAGTTCGATACCGTCGATTTTGAACATGGTTTTGTATTGTTTAATAATGGCGTTTTTGGGTTTAATCATGATTTGAGTAAGCGCCGATTCATCCAACTCGTTCAACCCCACCACAATGGGCACACGACCCACAAATTCAGGAATCAAGCCAAATTTAATAAGGTCATGAGGTTGCACTTCTGCAATTAATTCGCTGCAATTTTTCTCGCTTTCTTTTTTAATATCGGCGTTAAACCCTAACGATGTTTTATTTACGCGCTTTTCAATTATGTCAGACAGCCCCACAAACGCTCCGCCACAAATAAACAAAATGTTTGATGTGTCAATTTGCAGCAGTTCTTGATGAGGATGTTTTCTGCCACCTTGAGGAGGCACCGATGCTTTTGTGCTTTCAATAATTTTTAACAGCGCTTGTTGCACGCCCTCACCGCTCACATCGCGCGTAATGCTACGATTTTCGGTTTTTTTGCTAATTTTGTCGATTTCGTCAATATAAATTATACCGCGTTCCGCTTTTTTGATGTCATAAGACGCGTTCTGAATAAGTTTCAACAATATATTTTCCACATCTTCGCCCACATATCCCGCTTCAGTAAGCGTGGTGGCATCGGCTGTTGCAAACGGCACTTTTAATATCTTTGCAAGCGTGCGAGCCATCATGGTTTTGCCAGTTCCCGTGGGCCCGATTAACAAAACATTGCTTTTATCAAGTTCCAACTGGTCGATTTCGGAATTGCCCGAGATTTCCAAATTGTAATTTATACGCTTATAGTGATTGTAAACTGCAACACTTAGCACGCGCTTTGCCTCATCCTGCCCGATAATATATTCGTCCAGCATTTCTTTTAGTTTTTGAGGGGTGGGCAAATCAATCTTGGTCAACTTTGCCTGACGCTGTTCGTCCACCAACATGTCTTTACAAATACTCACACAATCCCCACAAATAAAACTGCTGCCATCCGGACTAGAAATAAGTCTTTTTGCCTCACGCTGACTGCGCCCACAAAAAGAACATTGCATTTCAATTTTAAAGTTGTCGTTGTTGTTTGACATACATATCTCCTAAATACTGCTATAGTTTATTGTATGAAAATTTGCAAAAATTTAACCATAAATGATAATTTTACATCTTTTGAAAAAGAATAAGGAATTTTTAATTAACAACTTTTGTTAAAAAATTTTTTATCTTTTTTTAAGACTTCTTCCGTAAGACTACGATAAGCTTCC
>CAYJCT010000216.1:0-1588 GCA_964368745.1 uncultured Christensenella sp.
AACTTACTTTTAATCTTTCTAAAAATAAGTTTATTTTAATTGTAGTATGTGGTTAGTAAATAGTAGTTAGTAGTAGGTAATAGTAGTTGTTTAATTTTTGTGTTTTATCTTTCAAATTCTTTGTCGTTGCTGGCTTTATTAATAATTCTATCATTGTCCAAAATCATTGATTTGTCAGTGAAGTTGCTAATTTTTGTGGTTTCGTTTGCGAAAACGCTGTCTACCATAACCAGTTCTTTTTCATTCTCATTTAGTTGTTCAAATAGCACAACATTGAAATCATTCACATTATTTATCACAGCGCTGCCTAAAATTGCTGGGTTGTTGTGTTTTGACAGTTCAATTATTTTTGCAAGTTCTTCAAAGGTGTGGCAATTGGATGCTGCAACTTCCATCTCGCTTGCACCTTCATTTGCGAAGTGTGTGGTGCCTGCAATTATGCAGTCGTAGTTCACATTTGTCTTAGCAACATTTTCAAAGTATTGCGTCATTTTTTTAGTGTTTTCTTTGGTGAGTTTATCGTTTAGCACTTCATCGCTAAACTGATAAGCAAGCACTTTGTGTTCAAGAGCTGTGGACAATTTTCCAAATGGAGTTACAACATCGTCGATGTTATATGTGTTGTTCACTTTTTTTCCTAGCAAAACATAAGGGAAGGGTTGGGTTTTTCCGTCTGCATCGATTTGCGATTGTGAGCGTAGTTTAATGATGTCTAACAAATTGTAGACATCTTTGCTCAAATTGATGCGATTGTTAGATTTAAAAAGAATGTTGGTCGAAAATGGTGTTTCGCCAAGAGGTAAATCCTTTTTTTTGGAATAGTCCATACCTTTTTTGTATGCTTTTGCGGTGTTATAATAAGTGTCGGTGTTTTTGCTTGTAAAGGTAACGGCTGAGCCAATATTCTCCTGAATTTTTTGATCGGTTAATGTTGCCATAAAAAATTCCCCCTATTAGTTTGTACAATTATATTATATCATAACTGCAAAAAAAATCAATGCTTTTATAAAAAAATGCCTAAATTTATTGATTTTTTAGTGGAGTGTTTTTGTGAATTTGGGGTTTTAAATTTAGTATTTTGAAATAAAAAATATTGTCTTTTTAAAAAGAAAAATATTATTATTTTAATAGAATTAAATGTTGCAATGATATTTCGCAACATTAGAGATGCTATGCGTTGGCAAATAAATATTAATGGTCAAAATTAAATTTCCACATTTTCAATAAGACAGTTGTTTTTACATAACCAAAAGGCCATTGTATAAATTCGCATAGCGGATTTATTTACATAACATGTAAATATTTTTTCTTTGTTGACCAAAACAATGGAGAAAAATCTCCGAAACTTCTTTAGAATAGTAACAAATATGCAATAAAAGATTCTCAAACTAACTCGAAGTGAAAATTGCATTTGCGAGCAGTAAATTGCATGTGTGAAACACATTGAATATTTCGCAAAGAATATGCAATTGTAAATACAAAAAAAATACCTTCCTTTTGAGAAGACATTTTTTTGTTTTCATGGTGCGGGCGAGAGGACTTGAACCCCCACTCTTTCGAACCAGATCCTAAGTCTGGCGCGTCTGCC
>CAYJCT010000217.1:0-1575 GCA_964368745.1 uncultured Christensenella sp.
GTGGATTTGGTAAAACATTTCTGCTTTTTTTGTATAATTAATAATTTTTTTATTATATTTTAACTATTGTTCAATATTATATTAAGCAGGCTTTCAATGCCCGTGTTTAGCGATGCAATTTCGATATATTCTTCGCGAGTGTGGCTGTTTTTGCCAATGTATGTGCCCACGCTAACAGACGGAATGTCTAGCGACATTGGCAAATTGCTGTCCATCGACACTGAAGTTTGTTTAGGTTTTGTTCCAGTGGTTGCAAAAACTTGTGCAGAAATGCGGTCAATTAGTTGCTGTTGAGCATCAAAGTTGGAAAAGACTGCGCAGGGGCGATCTCCCACGAGTGCTATGTTAAGTGCGTCACAATGCGTGTGAAAATTATTGGTTATGGCAAAAAACTGTTTTTCTATATTCATCAAGCATTCGTAGTCGTCGGAGCGGTATTCGAACAGTATGCGGCAGTCCTGCGCAATTGAGTTCACCGATGTTCCGCCTGAAATGGTGCCTACATTAAATGTGCTTTTGGTGCCCGTTTTAACGGGAATTTTAATTTGGTATAAATCCATTATAAGCGCTGCCATTTTGTGAATTGCATTTGCGTTGCCAAATGCGCCGTATGAATGCCCGCCCTCTGTTTGAACTTCAATTTCATAGCGCTTTGAGCCCACTGCGTTCACGCACATAACATTAATAGGCTCGTCCACCACTATAACCTCTTTTACATTTTGCCCATAGTTTTTAAAAATGTGCTTAACACCTTTCAAGTCGCCCAATCCTTCTTCGCAAACATTAAAAACCAGCAACACTCGGTTGTTTTCAAATTGCACATTATTTTTATGTAAATATTTTGCCATTAGCATAAGCGCTGCCACATTTGCGCTGTTGTCGCCCACGCTGGGGCAAAACAACTTGCCGTCTTTTTCGTGTAATGTGGTAAAAGGCGAAAGGTCAGGAAATACAGTGTCGATATGTGCTATATATATAATGGTTGGGGCGTTCTCATTTCCAAACGAAGATATCACATTAGAAACCTCGTCGATGAAAGCATTGTTTGCTCCCATTTCTTTTAGCCACGAAAAGATAAAGTTTGTCTTGTTTTCTTCGTGGTGCGAGGGCGAGGGAATGAGACAAATTGTTTTGATTAGTTCCAAAAATTCAGTTTGCATATCAAGTAATGTGTAGTTCATTTTTTCTCCTCGCTTTTGTTCATTTTTCTTGATTATACAACTAAATAGTTTTTTAGTTAAGTGTTTGATGTGAGTTTGCTTTTGTGTTTTTAAATTTTTGCAATAAGTTTTAAAATTTTGGAAGTTCCAAAAGTGATAACTCTACACAAAAAATTGTTATGGCACAAGTTTCATTTGATGCAGTTAATTTTGTGGTGTATAATAAATGTTGAAAATATTAAAAAAAGAGAAAGATTTTAAATAATTCTAGTGAAGATGTTGAAAGAAAAAGAGCGGGATTTCTAAAAAAGTTTTTAGTTAAATATTACAAAATCTTTTGAAACATTATTAAAAAAATTAGTGAGAATATTGAAAATTTGTAAAAACGCTTAAAAGTTTAGTTAAAAAGTTTTAT
>CAYJCT010000218.1:0-1559 GCA_964368745.1 uncultured Christensenella sp.
CAATTGAAATAAATCAAAAATATTAAAATAATCAAAAACAATTGAAAGCACGCAAAACTATTTTTTTAAAAAAACATTACATTGTAACAAAAAAGGAACGACTATATGCTTAACATGCTTTATCAAAACCAACCAACTGCCACCGTTTTAATTGCAATAGCACTAATGCTGTCGTGTGGGTTTTTGCTTAGTAGGGTAACGAGGCTGATAAAATTGCCCGATGTAACCGCCTATATCTTGGCGGGTATTCTCATTGGTCCGTATGTATTCAAATTGATTCCTGTTCAGATTACTTCCAACATGGGATTTGTTGCCGACATGGCGTTGGGGTTTATTGCGTTTGGCGTGGGCAAATATTTTAAGCCCGAAAAGAGCAAAACCACCATAAAACAAATTTTGGTTATTGCTGCATTTGAAGTTATGGTTACCATGACACTAGTTGTGTTGGTTATGATTTTTGTGTTTGATTTTTCAGTTTCGTTTGCGTTTTTGCTAGGCTCAATTGCAATTGCAACCGCTCCAGCGTCTACCATTATGACGGTGCGACAATACAAGGCAAAAGGCAATTTTGTGAACAGTCTGCTAAAAGTAATTGCCATCGACAACGCCGTTGCTGTGGTCATCTTTCACATTTGCTTAATTTTTGTGCAAAAGGGAGTTGACCCTGCGTTTATAGATTTTGCAATCCCGCTAATATATAATGTGGTGCTGGTGGGCGTGGGATTTTTTATGGGTTATGTGATGAAGCGCATAATTGAAAGAGTAAAATCGCACGATAGCAAGTTGATTATTTCGCTGGTTGTGATTTTGGCGCTGACGGGCGCGTGTTCTGCACTTAATGTATTTCCGCTGTTGCCGTGCATGGCGCTGGGTGCAGCCTTTATCTCATTTAAAGGAGAGGCGGAAGTGTTTGAAATGGTAAACAAATATTTGCCGCCAGTGGTTATGATATTTTTTATCTACTCGGGAATGAAGTTGGATGTCACTCAATTATTAACAATGGGGCTGGTGGGCGTGGCCTATTTTGCGCTACGAATTGTGGGAAAAATTTCGGGATCTTATGTTGGAGGAACGGTGTGCAATTCATCTCGTCGCGTGAAAAAATATATCGGGCTTGCGTTGATTCCGCAGGCAAGTGTGTCCATCGGACTTGCGATGCTGGCAACGCGAGTGCTGAGCGTGAGTGACGGGCAGACGCTGTCGGTAATTATTTTATCGTCGGCAATTCTTTATGAACTAATTGGGCCGGTTACTGCAAAGTTTGCAATATTTATGTCAAAAAGCGTGCCACCGCAAGAAATTCTTGTGACCAATGCCGACTATATCTCCCCACCGCAAGCGTGTGAAAATGTGGAAAGTGTGTCTTTGTCGCAACCGTGTGGCAACGGTGAAAAAGTGTGTGTGGAAAGCGAGAACATTGATGAAAAAGACGACGGAAAAGTCAGTGGAAAAGTTAGTGGAGAAGTCGGCGTAAAAAACAGCGGCAAAAAACAACAGAAACAAGTGAAAAAATGATGTTAAAAAAAAGTAGGAAAAATAAGGAATTAATATAAAAGAAG
>CAYJCT010000219.1:0-1533 GCA_964368745.1 uncultured Christensenella sp.
ATAGTATTCTGAAAAAAAAATTTAAGTTAAAAAAACTTAAAAATTTTAATATTTTAAATAAATAATTTAATTATCTTTTACGAAGGCTTTCTAAAAGGTCCAACTTAATGTGAAATGTAATGTGAAAAATTAATGATTAAATTAATGTGAAATCTAATATGAAATCTAATGTAAAATTTAATGTAAAATTTAATATTAATGTGAAATGTAATATGAAATCTAATGTAAAATTTAATATTAAAATTAATTTAAAAAATAAAATATCTTTTACGCATGCTTTCTCATACAACTCTCGAACAACTAAATAAATGATAATTTAACAATTTTAGCAATAATTTTTTTTGTCATGCCTAATTAAATAATACACAAAATAGCACCCAAAAACGCCAATAATTGCATAGAAATTAACCACAATAAATGCAAACCCCAGCATGCTAATCAAGAAACTTAAAAACAGCGTGGCAAAAATGATAATCGGCTTTTTGCTAAAAGTAAAATAGTTTACCACCACAAAAGAACTTGCAATAACTGTTGTTATCAACCCAAACCAAATCACCACCGACGCAAGTATTCCTAAAATTTTGCTCACATTAAACGCCAGAGTCACAAGTGGCATGTCGGAATTAATAACGCCATTTCCCGCCACAAGCAAAGCCACAATCACAAAAATAATAAAAATTGTTAATATAATCGTGGAAATGAGCGACGCAATTTTTATTTGTTTGTAAGAATAATTTTTGCCGATTTGCACAAAAAAAACTCCAATTAACAGCAATGTCATACAAAAATAATTAACGGTGGACACAAACGAAAACAACACATTAAACACACTAAAATTAAAAAATTGTCTGTCTAAAAATCCATTTTTTACAGTGAATAAACAAACAAAAAAAATCACGATAAGCACAATTGGCATGAGTATTAAATTAAACTTGTCCACGCTATTAAATCCGCCCAAAAGCACAAAAAACGCCACTCCAAAGGTGATGATTGGAATGATTGCATAGTAGTTTTTTGAAAGCAAATAAACGCCAATATCTCTACTTCCTGCAAGCATACTGGCAACAATTATAATGCTTGAAATTATAACCATCAAATTCACAACCGGCGATACTTTTCCAAATATGTGATAAAAAATTTGTGAAGTGTCTTTTTTTTCATGTTGCTTTCCAATAACCAAACATTTTTTAACCAAAAAATAAAAAACAACTCCAAATAACATAGCAAAAAAAATAGAAACAAGACCAAACCTTGCAAAATAATTGGCAATTTCTTTTCCGCTGGCAAACCCAGCACCAATGCAACTGCCAATAATTAAAAATATCAAACCCAAAACTTTAATCATACTAATAGATATGAGTAGAAAGTCGCAAAAATTACTAAACCAATTGCCAATAACAAAAACAAACTACACCATTTAAAGCAATTTTTTCTTTTGATTTGCTTTTTGTGATGTAGTTGTTGTTTTTAAAAACATTTTTTTATGTTTATTACTTATTTTCAACTAATTTTATTATTTTGTATGTGTTTATT
>CAYJCT010000220.1:0-1530 GCA_964368745.1 uncultured Christensenella sp.
AAGTGATTTTTTATGGGTTTGAGTCGTTGTCTGATGAGTTATTACAGCGTGATTTCTATGTGTGTGCTTATGCTGGTTTACATGGCTTATCATCAGGCGGGCAATGAAGCTCTTATTGATGCGTTTGTTCAAGGCGGAATTGTGGGCTCAGTTGGCTTTACTTTTACCATAATTTTAGGAACAATTTTTGTGGAACTGTATCAGACTAGAAGAAAAGAATATTATTTTTGGACATTTGCTCTGCTTGTTCCCACTGCCATATTCTACTATTTCTTTCCTGTTAGTTTCGGCAGTGTGAGTCCGTCGTATTTGCTGATTGGCGTGCAGGCAAGTGCGCTGCTATTCTTTGTGGTTAATTTATTTAACTCAGTGCGGTTTAGTTTTGATCCACTTGCATGGTGGGGCAGATATCCGATTTTGTTATATCTGTTAGAGTTTTTCGTGGTGGGCGGCATACTAGAAATTGCTTTTCCAAAAGAGTGGTTTTCGGCAAGCGCGTCGCCTGTAATCCCTCTTGTTTTTGCTGGCACAATTGTGGTGGCTTTCACAGTGTTGGTATATTTTTTAAACAGAAAAAATCGTAGAATCGTGGTTGAATAAACTCATGTTATTTTTACATCGGGAGAAATTTTATGACAGTTGAATTTTATAATTTGCCTTATCTTGTGTTTGTGTTTATTGGGGCAGGCTCTTTGATTGGGCTGTATTATTTACTTAGAGATAAGTCAGAAAAAACCAAAAAAATTGTGATTTTTAGCCTGCTTATGTTGAATTTACTTATCCATCTTCTAAAACTCACCATTCCTCCCTACAACGAAAGTTTGCAAGTGGGACTAAGAAATGTGTTTGCTGTGAACATTTGCGCGGTGAGTGTTTTTGTGTTTCCGTTTATATTTTTGTCTAAAAACGAGGGCGCAAAAGATTTTATGTATTACCTAGGGTCGCTTAGTGGCGGTCTTGCTCTACTTATTCCAGACGAAGTGTTGGGCGACAAACTTTGGACTTTTGACACCTTTAGATTTTATATCGCGCACACTCTGATAATGCTTGCGCCTGTTCTCATGGTGATGCTAAAAGTGCACACACTAAACTACAAACGCATTTGGAAAATGCCCGTTTATGTTTTGCTTTACTTTATGTTTATTATGGTGAATCAAGTGTTTATGTATGAAATTGGTATTGTTGAATTGGTGGATCCCGACAACTTCTTAACGCCAAGTTTTAGAAACAATTCTTTTTTTTGGGGGAAAAGCAATAGCGAACTTTTTGCCATTTTTGATTGGGCTACACCAAAATTTTAAAAAACGGTGCCCTTTGGTCCGTATGCAGGTCAGGAAAAGTTTTGGCCGATTTTGTGGATTATGCCCGCAGTGATAATTTATTTTACGATATTTCCATTGCTGCTGTGCTTGCCGTTTGAGGGCAAAAAAATCAAAAATGATGTTAAAGACTTGATACAAAATATTAAAAACAGATACTCAAAAAAAGAAAGTTAATTTTCTTTTTTTCTATCCGCGTTTGCAAATAAAC